>NZ_JAGUUD010000014.1:0-108818 GCF_020177535.1 Paraburkholderia sp. XV
AAAGAAAAGTAGGTGCCGCCCCGCACAGGGGCGACGCGTGAAGTACGCTAACAATGCGCGGATGCCAGCGAAGACGCAAATAGCGAATGCCAGCGAAGACGCAAATGGCGGACACCAGCGCAAAGCCCAGAACATCAACGAGCAACGCTCAAAGCACAAAGCCAAACCGTCGTCCCAACACAAACCCGGGGCACACGGGGCCAAGCCCCGCCCCCACTTACCGTTTCAATTTAGCAAAAGCCGCGGCCATAGCATTAACCGGCTCGGGCCCGCGCCCGCGTTGCTGCGAACGCCCCGCACCCGCGCCCGCGCCCGACCCGGCCCCCGAACGCCCACCCGAGCGCTCCTGCGGCGCCCCCGCAGCAACATCATCATCCATCCGCATGGTCAACGAAATCCGCTGACGCTTGACGTCGACCTCCAGCACTTTCACCTTGACGATCTGCCCGGCCTTCACGACTTCATGCGGGTCCTTGATGAATTTCGTCGACATCGCCGACACATGCACAAGCCCATCCTGATGCACGCCGATATCGACAAACGCACCAAACGCAGCCACGTTGGTCACGACACCTTCGAGCACCATCCCCGGCGACAAGTCGGAAATCTTCTCCACGCCTTCGCGGAAAGTCGCCGTCTTGAACTCGGGACGCGGATCGCGCCCTGGCTTTTCAAGTTCCGAAAGAATGTCCCGCACAGTCGGCAGCCCGAAACGATCGTCCACGAACTCGGCAGGTGACAGCCGCGACAACGCATCGCGATTACCCAGCACATCACCGATGCTCCTGCTGATCTTCGCCAGCATCCGTTCAACGACGGGATACGCTTCCGGGTGCACCGACGAGCGGTCGAGCGGATTCTCGCCACCATTGATACGCAAGAAACCCGCAGCCTGCTCGAACGTCTTGTCGCCGAGACGCGGCACCTTGCGCAGATGGTCACGCGTCGGGAACGGACCGTTCGCATCGCGATAATCGACGATATTGCGCGCGAGCGTCGCGTTCAGGCCGGACACGCGCGCGAGCAACGCAACGGAAGCCGTGTTCGCGTCCACGCCGACAGCATTCACGCAGTCTTCGACGACGGCATCGAGCGAACGCGCGAGATCGCGCTGATTCACGTCATGCTGATACTGCCCGACGCCAATCGCCTTCGGCTCGATCTTCACGAGTTCGGCGAGCGGGTCCTGCAGGCGGCGCGCGATCGACACCGCGCCGCGCAGCGACACATCCATATCCGGGAATTCCTTGGCCGCGAGTTCCGATGCCGAGTACACGGAAGCGCCCGCTTCCGACACGACGATCTTCTGCAACTTCAGTTCCGGATGACGCGCCATCAATTCGCTGGCGAGCTTGTCCGTTTCGCGCGACGCCGTGCCGTTACCGATACTCACCAGTTCCGCCTGCGTCTGCGCGGCGATGCGCGCGAGCTTCGCGATCGAACCGTCCCAGTCACGGCGCGGCTCGTGCGGATAAATCGTATCCGTGGCGAGCACCTTGCCCGTGCGGTCGACGACGGCCACCTTCACGCCCGTGCGCAGACCCGGATCGAGGCCGATCACGGCCTTCGGGCCCGCCGGAGCGGCCAGCAGCAGATCCTTCAGATTGCGCGCGAACACCCGGATCGCTTCGCTTTCGGCTTCTTCGCGCAGATTCGTCAACAGTTCGTTTTCGATGTGCGGCTGCACCTTCACGCGCCAGCACCAGCGGCACACATCCGACAGCCACTTGTCCGCCGGCCGCCCCTGATTCGCAATGCCGAAGTGGCGCGCGATCATCGCCTCGCCGGGATGCGGCACCTGTGCGTCGAGTTCCTCGCCGAGTCCCAGCTTGATCATCAGCACGCCTGCATTGCGGCCGCGGAACAGGGCGAGCGCGCGGTGCGACGGCACGGTGCGGATCGTTTCCGAATACTCGTAGTAGTCGCGGAATTTCTCGCCTTCTTCTCCTTCCTTGCCTTCGACCACCGCCGAGCTCACGACGCCCTGATTGAACAGGTAGTCGCGCAGCTTGCCGAGCACTTCGGCCGTCTCGCCGAACTGCTCGGAGAGAATGTCGCGCGCGCCGTCGAGCGCGGCCTTCACGTCCGCGACGCCTTTCTCGGCATCGACGTATTGCGCGGCTTCCGTCTGCGGATCGAGCAGCGGGTTCGCGAGCAGGGCGTCGGCGAGCGGCTGCAGGCCGGCTTCGCGGGCGATCTGCGCGCGCGTGCGGCGCTTCGGTTTGTACGGCAGATAGAGGTCTTCGAGAACCTGCTTGCTGTCGGCGCCTTCGATCGCGGCGCGCAGTTCGTCGCTGAGCTTGCCTTGCTCGTCGATGCTGGCGATGATCGCGGCGCGCCGGTCTTCCAGCTCGCGCAGATAGAGCAGGCGTTCTTCGAGCGTGCGCAATTGCGTGTCGTCGAGATTGCCGGTGACTTCCTTCCGGTACCGGGCGATAAACGGAACAGTCGCTCCTTCATCGAGTAGTTCCACCGCGGCCGCGACCTGGCGCGGCTGGACGGTGAGTTCGGTGGCGATGCGCTGTACGATCTTGATTGCTACGGTGTCCGTCATAGGGTCTTGATGTTCCTGCCGGATTCGACTGTGGCCGTGCTGCGCGAAACACGCGGCGGCCGGGTTGCGGAAAAGTCGTCAAAGCTCGTGAAAGCTTGCTGAAGCGGGGCATTTTGCCATAAATGCCCGAGCGCTCAAGCTCGGGGTGATAGAATTTCGGGCATGTTCCGCTGCCCATCTACGACGTTGCCGACCTCACGCCTCACGTCCGGAAATCTGCCCGGATCTTCACGCCGGTCTCCGCTCGCATCGCCCGTCTTCAGGCCCGAGGCCGCGTCCGTTGCCTTTTGGTTTGCGGGGTCTGTCCGCCGGTTCGCGCTCGCCGCGTCGCTGGCGTTCGTTGCGAGCGCGGCGCTTGTGCCCGCGTTCGCCGCGGCGCAGGAAAATGCCGGGGCGGCATCGTCGGCCGCTTCGACTTCGGATGCGGCTTCTGGCGTACCGGCCGCGAATGATTTTGACGCGCGTCAAAAGACGCTCGATTCCCGCACGGCGGAGAACGACTACCGTTACGGCGTCGCCCAGCACAACTGTTATAGCAAGTTTTTCGTCAATCACTGCCTGAACAAGGCGCGTGAAGACATGCGCGTCGTCGCCGCCGACATTCGCAAGGAGCAACTCGCGCTCGACGACGAAAAGCGCGTCGAGCATGCGCGGCAACGCGACGAGCAGGCAGCCATCAAGCGCGCGCAATACGAAGCCGACGCGCCCGCGCGCGCCGCACAGGACGAGCGCAACGCGCAGGCGTACGAAGACAAGCAGCGTCAGCATCAGTTGAGTCAGGCGCAGCGCGCCGCGGAAGCGCCGCAGCGCGCCGCGAACGAGCAGGCGTTCCAGCAGAAGCAGCAACAGCACGCCATCGACCAGGCGCAGCGCGGCATTTCGCCTTCGCAAGCGGCCGCGAACCAGAAGGCCTACGATGCGAAGCAGGCCGACTTCCAGCGCAAGCTCGACGAGGCGCACCAGCAGGCCGCTCAGAAAGCTCAGGAGCGCACCGAGAAGCAGCAGCGTTTCCAGCAGAAGCAGTCGGAAGCGGCGCAGCATAAGGCCGACGTCGAAGCGCGTCAGAAGCAGGCGGCCGATAAGGCCAGGCAGAAGCAGGAAGAGCAGGCGAAGCAGCAACAGCAGCTCGAGCAGCAACAAAAGCAGCAACAGCAGCAGTGAGCATCAATCAGCAACAGCCGTAACGCGTTTCAGGCCGGACAGCAACCTCGAGCGGAGCGACCGCACAGCGCGGCCTTCGCCCTTTCGAAAGAGGAGGCGAGCATGCGCGACCATCATCGCGTCGTCAATTCGGACACACTGCGCGACCGCATTCTGCAACTGGAATCGGAGCATAGTGGACTTGATCGGTTGATCGACAGAATGTCCGAGGAACCCGGCATCGACGACCTCGAGATCCAGCGCCTGAAAAAGCGCAAGCTCAAGGTCAAGGACACCATCATCTTGCTGCAATTGCAGCTTGAACCGGAAGCACGCAACTGACGCAGCGGCCAGCCAGGCGCCGGCCCCGTTCAGCCTGTGGCGCGCCGGACTTTGCAGGAATCGCTTGCCTTGAATTCATCGCTTCAATCTTCTTCCGCTGCGTCGGCGGGTGCTACGGACGCCGCCGCGACGCTCGCCGACGACCGGGCGGCAAAGCCCGCGTCGGGTGGCGGCGCGCTGGCCGCGTCGCTGAGTCACAAGCGATCATCCGAACTCGCCGACATCTTCGCCGCCGACGGGCTGCTCGCGCGCCAGATAGAGGGCTACCGGCCGCGCGCGTCGCAGATCGAGATGGCGCGCGCCGTGGCCGCCGCGATGGAAGCATCGGGTCGCGCGATGCCGGAGCCCGCGATGTTCGAGGCGCAAAAGCGTCCGGCGCGGCGTTTGCAGCAATCGGCATCGGCGGCGCAGTCCGAATCTGAAGACGCAGCGACCGCAGACAGCAATTCCGAAGGCGGCGAGAACACGCTGATCGTCGAAGCAGGCACGGGTACGGGCAAGACCTACGCGTACCTCGTGCCGGCCATGCTGTGGGGCGGCAAGGTGGTCGTCTCGACGGGCACCAAGCACTTGCAGGACCAGCTCTTCCAGCGCGACATTCCGACCGTGCGCGACGCACTCGCGGTACCTGTGTCCGTGGCGATGCTCAAGGGCCGCGCGAACTATCTGTGTCACTACTATCTGCAACGCACGGCCGACAATGGCCGCCTGCCGTCGCGGCAGGAAACGTCGTATCTGCAGGACATCATCCGTTTCGCGAAGATCACGCGCACGGGCGACAAGGCCGAGCTTGCAAGCGTGCCGGAGACGGCAGCCGTGTGGTCGATGGTGACGTCGACGCGCGACAACTGCCTCGGTCAGGAATGTCCGCACTACAAGGACTGCTTCGTGATGCAGGCGCGCCGCGAGGCGCAGCAGGCCGATATCGTGGTGGTCAATCACCACCTGTTCTTCGCCGACATCATGCTGCGCGACACGGGCATGGCCGAGCTGTTGCCGACGGCGAACACCGTGATTTTCGACGAAGCGCATCAACTGCCCGAAACCGCGACGCTGTTTTTCGGCGAGACGCTGTCGACCACGCAGTTTCTCGAACTCGCGCGCGATTCGGTCGCGGAAGGCCTCGGCCACGCGCGCGATGCAGTCGATTGGGTGAAGCTCGGCGCAGCGCTCGAACGCTCGGCGCGCGACGTGCGGCTCGCATTCAAGGAAGATTCGGTGCGGCTGTCGATTGGCCAGTTACCCGACGACCATCCGCTGTTCCCCGCGCTCGAAGCCGTCGAAACCGAACTCGATGCGCTCGCAAGCGCGCTCGCTGGACAGTCGGAGCGTGCCGAGTCGCTGGCTGCGCTGGTCCGGCGCGCGCGCGAGTTGCAGGAGGTGCTGTCGGGCTGGACCACGCCGCCCACGGAAACCGAACGCGACGCGGCAAGCGATGCCGCGAAAGCAGCGGAGAAAAGCGATCCGAACGAGAAGGTCCGCTGGATCGAAGTGTTCTCGCATACCGTGCAACTCCATGAGACGCCGCTATCCGTCGCGCCTATTTTCGCGAAGCAGCGCGCGGGCGTGCCGCGTGCGTGGGTCTTCACGTCGGCGACGTTGTCGGTGCGTGGGGACTTCGCGCACTATGCAGCGCAGATGGGCCTCAATTCGCGTCGCTCGATGACACTGCCCAGCCCGTTCGACTACGGCACGCAGGGCCTGCTTTACGTGCCGCGCAATCTGCCGCAGCCGTCGTCGCCGGCGTTCACCGATGCCGTATTCGATGCCGCGCTGCCTGCGATCGAAGCATCGGGCGGCGGTGTGTTCATGCTGTGCACGACGCTTCGCGCCGTCGATCGCATCGCCAACAAGCTGCGCGACGTGATCGAGTCGCGTGGCTGGAACATGCCGTTACTCGTGCAGGGCGATGCGAGCCGTACTGAACTGCTCGACCGGTTCCGCTCGTATGGCAACGCGATTCTCGTCGGCAGCCAGAGTTTCTGGGAAGGCGTCGATGTGCGCGGCGATGCGCTGTCGCTCGTCGTCATCGACAAGCTGCCGTTCGCACCGCCCGACGACCCCGTGCTGTCCGCGCGGCTCGATGCGCTGACGAAGAAGGGCTTGAGTCCGTTTGCCGTGCATCAGCTGCCGCAGGCGGTCATTACGCTGAAGCAGGGCGCAGGACGTCTGATTCGCTCGGAGACCGATCGCGGCGTGCTGATGATCTGCGACACGCGACTCGTCGACAAACCGTATGGGCGCCGGATATGGCAGAGCCTGCCGCCATTCAAGCGCACGCGTGAAATCGACGTGGTGCGCGAGTTCTTCGAAGAGAAAGCGCAAGCTTGAGAAAGACGCCCGCTACAGCTACATCGACAACACAGGCTTGCGATGCAGCGGGCAAATCATTCTGTTTTTAAGGCCGGACTACATGGTGTGGCTTAACGACATGAATTGACCAAAATGCATCGAATACATGCAAGCCGAATAATCGCGATTAATAACAGCGCATAAAGCAAAACGCCACGAGTTTGAACTCGTGGCGTTTTGCTTTTTGCCCGGGAAGCCCTCGGACTTCCCGTTGCAGTTTTCGCCCGGAGGGCGAACCCTGTGCTACAGCTTACTGGCTTGCGCCCGAAGCCGGAGCAGCTGCCGACGCAGCAGCGTCCGAAGCAGCAGCGCCTGCGTCCGAAGCAGCCGTCGTAGCCGAAGCAGCAGCGTCGCTCGCAGCAGCAGCAGCGCCCGAAGCAGCAGCAGCCGAATCCGAAGCAGCAGCAGCCGGTGCCGAAGCGGCAGCAGCGTCGCTAGCCGGGGCAGCTGCCTGGTCGCTGCTCTTGTTGCATGCAGCCAGTGCCACAGCTGCCAACAGGGATGCTACGAGGAGGGATTTCTTCATGATCACGTCCTTTTATGGTTAAAGGTAAGCAACAGCGCAAAATAATACCGGTAATGTGCTCCAACACCGACCTGGGCCGCTGGTGGAGACCGCACTTCATGAGCGTGAATCTTCCCTACGGCTTGGGCGGAAATTATATGCACTTTCGTATCGACCGTCGACAAATCCGGGGCCAATACGTTGTCTTTCTCAGACAATTTTTCGCTATACGGTATGACAGCGGAGCGAATCTTATCTCAGTTCACCCATCTGTATCCAGCCCGCACGATACCACTCGTGAAGTAGTGCTGTCACCGACGATTGCCCCGAGAGTGTTACAAAGCGTTTCGCACTCAGATAGCGGTTGTCGGCGAGTTCAATCACCGCGTTTTTTACTCCCGACAGCCTGCTTTCTTCTCCATTCAGGTAGTAAGCACGACTGTCGTAAAGCAGCACAGTCTTGCGATCCAGGCGCACGCCTTCGTTGCTTGCGCGCTTGACGAAACGCGCTTCATCGAGCGGTCGCGCGGGCGGATCGAACACGACGCTTGGCTTCGGCTCGCTCAGATACGTACCGAGGAACGACGACACGTCCTTCTCGGTCCAGTCGATCTTAGCAAGGATCGCGCCCACCCGGTCGACGAGCGCGGCGGGCAGTGCCGCGGGCGTCGCGACGGCCGGCTGCTGCGGATCGCGATAGAGCGCAGCGCCTTCCGGCGAGCCGGCCGCTTCGCCGCGCTCCGCAAGGTAATACAGGAACTGCGCGGCGAGTTCGGCCGTCGACGGTGCGCGAAAGCCGATCGAGCACGTCATGCATTCACCTTCGGCCACGCCGTCGTGGGCGATGTGGGGCGGCAGGTAGAGCATGTCGCCCGGCTCCAGTACCCATTCCTCTTCTGGCTCGAAGCGTTGTAGAACTTTCAGGGGCAGGCCGGGCTGCAACGACAGATCGCGTTGCGCGCCGATGCGCCAGCGACGCTTGCCATGAACCTGCAACAGGAAGACATCGTAAGAGTCGAAGTGAGGACCGACGCCGCCGCCGTCGGTCGCGTACGAGATCATCAGATCGTCGAGACGCGCGTCGGGCACAAAGCGAAAACGGTCAAGTAGTGCGCGCGCGCGGTCGTTATGCAGATCGACGCCTTGCACGAGCAAGGTCCACGCACGCTGCTTGACGGAAGGCAATTCGTCTGCAGCAAATGGACCATGTTCGAGCTGCCATTTTTTGCGGAAGTACGTGATGAGGCGCGACTCGACTTCGTCCTGATCGGCCAGTTCGAACAGTTCGTCGCGCGTGAGCGGCGCGGCGATATCCGGGATGGCCTGGCGGATCAGCAACGGTTTTTTCTGCCAGTAGCGCCGCATGAATTGCGAGGGCGTCAGATTGCCCAGCAACGACGCGGGCTGATCGGGCGCAGGCGCGGAAGAAGCGGAGACGGGAGTCGAAGAGGAACGCGCTGCAGCTTTGCCAGCGGTGTAGTCAGGGGGCCGCACGGGCATCGTATAATGTGAGTCGTAATCTGGAGAATCGAATGAAAATCGCAAAGAACACCGTCGTATCGGTCGCTTACAAACTGTCGGATGCGCAAGACAATCTGATTGAGGAAAGCGACGAGCCGATGGTTTATCTGCACGGCGGCTATGATGGCACGTTCCCCAAGATCGAGGAAGAGCTTGACGGCCATGAGCCCGGCTTCGAAACCCAGATCCAGCTGGAACCGGGCGACGCGTTCGGCGAATATGATCCTGAACTCGTGAAGATCGAGCCGCGCAGCCGTTTCCCCGAGCCGCTCGAAGTCGGCATGCAGTTCGAAGGCACGCCGGAAGAGGGTGACGAAGACCTGGACTCGCTGATCTACACGGTCACCGACGTAGCCGAAGACAAGGTCGTGCTCGACGGCAATCACCCGCTCGCGGGCATGGCGCTGCGTTTCAGCCTGACCGTGAAGGACGTGCGCGAAGCGACGGAAGACGAAATCCAGCACGAGCATGCACACGGTGCGAGCGGCCTCGAAATCGTCGACGAAGACGATGATGAAGACGACGGCGACGACGCCGAACCGTCCCGGCCCACGCTGCACTGAGCTTGCAGGGTGTCGGCGCCCGGGTCGAGGGCGGGCGGCGAAGCAGTTCACGAAACGGGCGCGTAAGCGCCCGTTGTCGCATCTGCGGTGCCGCAGCGCCGTACCGTGGTATCTGATGCCGTTGCCCTAATCCGGCGGCGTCGTGCGCGACGGTTCGGGCAGGATGGGCGGCAGCTCGGAAGCGGGTGCGGAGTCGGGCACGGCGGGCATCGACGGTGGCATCGGCGGTACGGCGTTTTCGTTGTGCGACGGCATGGTGGGCGCCGCGGGCAGCGGCAGATTCTTCGGCACATCCCGCACGGTCACGCGAAACGGCGGCCGCTTCTGCAGATCGACATCGATCTGTATCCACTGGTTCTGAGGGCTGCGCGGCGCGAATGCGATACGCGTCAGATTCGTCACCAGATCGCCCTTATCGTTGCGCAGCGGCTGGTCGATCATGAAGCCGGTATGCGATCTGTCGTCATCCTGATGAATCACGACGACCGGGCCGCGAAACGTCTCGGCCAGCTTCACCAGACTGCGCTTGAATTCCATGAATCCATCGCGCTTCGAGCGATGCCCGAAGCGCAGCCACGCGAAGCGCTCGGGGCGCTCGTAACGCTCGGGATCGAAGTCGCCCTGAACCAGCACGACGATTGCACGCGCGCCGCGGCGCTTTGCGTACTCGGCGGCGTGATCGAGCCAGAACGCATTCGCGATCACACGGTCTTCGAACTCGCCGTTGCGCCCGCCCGCATACAGAAAATGATTGTTCGGGCCCGGCACGTTCAGTCCGACGAACACCGTATCGCCAACGAGCCAGCGCACATTCTCGCGATACGGCCGAAACCGCGACACTTCGCTTTCGCGAGCGAGCGGAATCGGATTTTGTCCCATCGACGATGCATCGGCGAACAGCGTCTGCCGCAGCAGATCGAGCCGCTCGACGGGATCGTAGCCGCCTGCCTCGGCGGTGCCGCAATCGGTCCAGTCGTGCTGGCCGGGAATGAAGACGAGCGCGGGCTTCGAAGTTTCGAGCAGGGTATGGCGCGTCTCGAACAGCGAATCGCGGCAGGCTTCCTTGCTGCTTTTCAGGTTGCCGTCATAGACGATGAACGACACGTCGGAATCGCGCCCGATCGCGTCGAGCAGCCGCTGCGTGAGCGCTTCGTCGGCGGGACTTTGCAGCGTGCCGCCGATGACCGCGAACGCGTAAGGCGGCGCGGGTTCCCTGGCGAACGACACGCGCGCGGGCGCCGCGAGCGAGAGCGCGACCGCGTGCGCGACCACCAACGCGATCGCGCGCGCTGCGTTGCGCGAGCGGCGGCGAAGGCGGGGCGGCGCGTGGCGATCGCGCGCGTCAGTGTCGCGCATCTGGCGACTTGGCCAGTTCATGCAGTTCGAACAGCAGGTCGAGCGCGTCGCGCGGGCGCAGGTCGTTCGGGTCGATCTCGCGCAGGCGTTCGACGAGCGCCTGCGTGGCGGGATCGATTGCCGGCGCGGGCGGCTCGTCGTCGGCATCTTCGAGCACCGCAAGGGGCGCCGCGAACAGATCGAGTTGCGGCGCGGGCTGCGCCGCCGACTGCTGCTCCAGATAGGCGAGGTGCTTGCGCGCCGCGCGAATCACCGCGTTCGGCACGCCCGCCAGTTGCGCGACCTGCAGGCCGTAGCTCTGGTTAGCGGGACCTTCGTTGACGGCGTGCAGGAACACGATGCCGTGCCCATGCTCAACTGCCGACAGATGCACGTTCGCCGCATGGGGAAATTCGGCAGGCAATTGCGTCAGTTCGAAATAGTGCGTTGCGAACAGCGTGTGGCAGTTGTTGTGCGCAAGCAGATGCCGCGCGATCGCCCACGCAAGCGCAAGGCCGTCGAAGGTCGACGTGCCGCGCCCGATTTCGTCCATCAGCACGAGGCTTTGCGGCGTTGCGTCGTTCAGGATGGCGGCGGCTTCCGTCATCTCAACCATGAAGGTGGAGCGGCCGCCCGCCAGGTCGTCGGCTGCGCCGATGCGCGTGAAAATGCGGTCGATCGGACCAAACGACGCGTGCCGCGCAGGCACGTAGCTGCCCACGTAGGCCATCAGCGCGATCAACGCGGTCTGACGCATGAACGTCGATTTACCGCCCATGTTCGGGCCGGTGATCAACAGCAGCTTGCGTTCGGCGTTGAGCACGCAGTCGTTGGCGATGAACTGCTCGACCTGCGCTTCGACCACGGGGTGCCGGCCCTGTTCGATATCGATACCGCCCGTCGGCGTGAAGCTCGGCGCAACCCAGTCGAGCGCGCGGGCGCGCTCGGCGAAGGCGGCCAGCAGATCGAGCTCGGCGAGCGCCAACGCAACGCGCTGGCAGTCGGCGATAAACGGCAGCAACGATTGCAGCAGCGCGTCGTACAGCGCTTTCTCACGCGACAGTGCGCGTTCCTGCGCGGACAGCGCCTTGTCCTCGAAGGTTTTCAGCTCGGGCGTAATGTAGCGCTCGGCGTTCTTCAGCGTCTGACGGCGGCGATAGTCGTCGGGCACCTTGTCCGTCTGGCCGCGCGTCACTTCGATATAGAAGCCATGCACCTTGTTGTATTCGACGCGCAGATTGCCGATGCCCGTGCGCGCACGTTCGCGCGTTTCGAGATCGATCAGGAACTGTCCGCAGTTCTCCGAAATATCTCGTAGTTCATCGAGTTCCGCATCGTAACCGCGTGCGATCACGCCGCCGTCGCGCACCATCGCAGCGGGTTCTTGCGCGACTGCGCGCTTCAGCAGGTCAACGCAGTCGGCGGGCGGCACCAGCGCCGTATCGATGCGCGCGAGCGAATCGGCAGCGGCCGTCACGGCGGCGAGTTGCGCGCGCAGTTCGGGCAGCGCGATGAACGTGTCGCGCAGGCTCGACAGATCGCGCGGACGTGCCGACAGCAACGCGAGCCGCCCGGTGATCCGTTCGATATCCGAGATTTGCCGCAGCGCGCTGCGCAGCCCGTCGAGGCTGGCTTGAGGCGGCGCGTCGAGCAGTGCGCCGATCGCCTGCTGACGGGCCTGCGCGAACGACGCGTCGCGCGGCGGGTGGTGCAGCCAGTGACGCAGCAGACGGCTGCCCATGGTCGTGCAGCAGGTATCGAGCAGCGAGCAGAGCGTGGGCGAATCCGTGCCGCGCAGTGTTTCCGTCAGTTCGAGATTGCGGCGCGTGGACGGATCGAGGCCGATGTATTCCGATTCGTATTCGACTTTCAGGCTGCGCACATGGCGCAACTGCTGGCCCTGGGTCGCCGCCGCGTACAGCAGCAGCGCGCCCGCCGCGCCGCACGCGCTCGACAGCGAATGCGCGCCGAAGCCGTCGAGGCCCGCCACTTCCAGTTGATCGCACAGCCGCTGCGTGCCCGAGGCGACGTCGAAGTGCCAGACGGGCACGCGCGTCGTCGCGCCGAAACCGGTGGGCACTGTCCACGCGTTCGCATCGTTTGACGACGGCGCGTCGGCAACGAGAATTTCAGCAGGGCGGATGCGTTCGAGGGCGGCCGCGACCTGATCGGGCGCGACTTCCGCGAGGCGCAGCGCGCCGCTTGCCAGATTGAGCCATGCAAGGCCGATCGTGGTCACGACGCCGCGCCGGTTGTGCCCTGCGCACGCGGCAAGCAGATACGTGTCGTTCTTGTCGGACAGCAGGGCGGCGTCCGTCAGCGTGCCAGGCGTCACCACGCGCACGACCTTGCGCTCGACGGGGCCCTTCGAGGTCGCGGGATCGCCGATCTGCTCGCAGATCGCGACCGATTCTCCGAGCTTGACGAGCTTCGCCAGATACTGTTCGACGGCGTGATGCGGCACGCCCGCCATCTTGATCGGATTGCCGCCCGACGCGCCGCGCTGCGTGAGCGTCAGATCGAGCAGGCGCGCGGCCTTTTCGGCGTCGTCGAAGAACAGTTCATAGAAGTCGCCCATCCGGTAGAACACGAGCGTGCCCGGATGCTCCCCTTTAATGCGCAAATACTGCTGCATCATGGGGGTGTGTTGCGCGTTGTCGCTTGCGGCTGCGGTTTGAGTGCCCATCCTCGTGTCTTTCTTGCGTGACTGTTCAGGGCGTGAGTTTAACCCGCCGACGCGCCGAGCGAACCTGGCCGGATGGCCAGGTTGCCGTCGCCTTACAGACGCGCGTACGCTTCGTTCATTCTTCGATCAGCGCGCGCATGTCGACCTTGTGCGCGTTCGCGGCGCTGCGCCGCTGCGCAAGCCACATCATGCCCGTGATGAACACGCCGAACACGGTGATGATCCACTGCACGGGCATCTTCGCCGTCAGCAGGATTGCGTACGCGCCGAGCATCAGCAGCACGGCGAGATTCTGGTTGAAGTTCTGCACGGCGATCGAGTGGCCGGCAGTGAGGAGGGTTGCGCCGCGATGCTGGAGAATCGCGTTCATGGGCACGATGAAAAAGCCTGACAGCGCGCCGAGCAGCACCATCAGCGGATACGCGAAGATGATGTACGCGGGCGCAAAGAGTTCACCGACGCGCAGACCCGCGCCGGGCGGAAACAGGTTCTTGTTGTAGAAGGCCATCGCGACGGTCACGGCACCCATGATCAGACCGACGGGCAACACTTTGAGCGACGCGCGCAACGGAATCCACGCGGCGGCGGCGGCGGCACCCACGGCGATGCCAAGGCCGGCCACACCCTGCATGACGGCCGCTTTCGACAGCGACAGCCCGAGATTCGCGTCGGCCCATTTGAGCACCAGCAGTTGCAGCGTGACCGCGCCGCCCCACAGCAGCGTCGTGACCCACAGCGCGATCTGCGCGAGACGGTCGGCCCACAGCACGTTGAAGCAGCGCACGAATTCGCCGACCAGTTCGCCCGGCTCCGTCAACCGGTTCGGATAGCGCGCGCCCGTGTCGGGAATGCCGACATTGAGCGCGGCCGCGATCGCATAGGTGATCATCACGGCGAGCATTGCGAGGTCGGCGGCGGAATGGATCAGCGGCCAATGCGCGTGCTGCACGAAACGCGACGCGTAAGTGCTGATCAGCGCGCCGCCCAGCATCGTGCCGACGATGGTCGACAGCACGGTCGCCGATTCGAGCCACGCATTCGCGGCGACGAGCCGGTCGGCGGGCAGCAGTTCGGTGAGAATGCCGTACTTCGCGGGCGAGTACGCGGCTGCGCCGAAGCCGACCACGCCGTACGCGATCATCGGATGCACGCCGCCGATCATCAGCAGGCAGCCGCACGCCTTCAGCGCGTTCGAGATGAACATCACGTGGCGCTTTTGCAGCGCGTCGGCGAATGCGCCGACGAACGGCGCGAGCAGCACGTAGGAAATCGTGAAGAAGATCTGCAGCAGCGGCGTGATCCACGCAGCCGAACGGATCTCGGTGAGCAGCGCAATGGCCGCGATCAGCAGCGCGTTATCGGCGAGCGACGACACGAACTGCGCCGCGATGATCGTGTAGAAACCTTTCTTCATGGTCCCGATTGAAACACAGCGCCCGCAATTTTGCCGTGGATGTGATGCGGGTGTGCCGATGAGGTGCGCGATGTATCGCGAGTCGCGAGCCCAAAAAGAAAAAAGCGGCCGAGGCCGCTTTCAACCGCACGCAGCGTCTTAAGCTGCCTGCTCTTTCGTCTTGGTGTAACGCGACAGAATCGGAATCATCTGCGCATACACCTTCGGGTTGCCGGCGACGATCTCATGCAGATGCAGGAAGTCCGAGTCGCCCGTGTAATTGCCGACCAGGCCGCCCGCTTCCGTGACGAGCAGACTGCCCGCCGCCATGTCCCACGCGCTGATGCCTTGCTCGAAGAAACCGTCGAGGCGTCCCGCCGCGACGTTCGCCAGATCGAGCGCTGCGGCGCCCGGGCGGCGCAGGCCCGCGCAAGCCTTCGTCATGTCGGCGAAGAGCTGCGTGTACGCTTCGAGCGTGTCTTTTTCGCGGAACGGGAAGCCCGTGCCGATCAGGCTGTCGGCGAGCCGGTCGCGGCGGCCGACGCGGATGCGCCGGTCGTTCAGATACGCGCCGCGGCCGCGCGAGGCCGTGAACAGGTCGTTGCGCGTCGGGTCGTAGACGACTGCCTGCGTGATGATGCCCTTGTGCGCAAGCGCGATCGACACGCAGTAATACTGGAAGCCGTGGATGAAGTTCGTGGTGCCGTCGAGGGGATCGATGATCCACTGGAATTCGGACTCGTTGCCCGATTCGCCGGACTCTTCGGCGAGGATTGCGTGATCGGGGTAGGCGGTGGTCAGCGTTTCGATGATGGCGGCTTCGGACGCCTTGTCGACCTCCGTGACGAAATCGTTGTGCTGCTTCTTGCTGACCTGCACGAGGTCGAGATCGAGCGACGCGCGGTTGATGATCTGCCCGGCGCGGCGAGCGGCCTTGACAGCGATATTGAGCATGGGATGCATGAGTCTGGATCCTTGTGCCGGACGCGCGCGGCGGCTGCCCGGTGTTGAGCTGAAAATAAGCTGTTAATCATGCGAAACGGGCGCCCGACACGATTGAGTCGAAATCTGGCAGCACATTCCGTCGACGGAGACAAATTGAAGAAGAGCGGTGCGCCGTGACCGATGTCCCCGTGAGAGACAATGTGGCACGGCGCGAATATCGGGATTTTACCTGAGTCTCGCCGTTTCGAGGCGGTTGGGGCGGACCCGCGCGCAGGCAACCGGGCCTATGACGTTCGCCCGGTACGGCATCGGCCGGTCGGCAGATGGAAAGAGGCGGCGGGTTGGCGCTAACATTACTGTTTCCTCGTTTCCAAAGCTCATCGTGGTTCAAACGCCTGCTTCGCCTTCCTCCAGTATCGCTTCCGACAGTTCCAGCATCGGCGGCGGTTTCACGTCGACGCGTTTCGTGCTCGTCGAGCCGAGTCATCCCGGCAACGTCGGCGCGGCGGCGCGCGCGTTGAAGACCATGGGCTTTTCACGGCTCGTTCTCGTGTCGCCGCGCGTTGCGGACGTGAAAAACGACCCCGAGGCGATCGCGATGGCCTCCGGCGCGGACGACGTGCTCGCGTCCGCCCATGTCGTGCCGACGCTCGCCGATGCGCTGTCGGGCGCGCACTGGTCGTTGGCGCTGACGGCGCGCGCGCGCGAATACGGGCCGCCCCAGCTCGCGCCGCGCGCGGCCGCGACCCAGGCGCGCGAACACGCCGTGCATGGCGATATCGCGCTGGTGTTCGGCAACGAGCGCACGGGGCTGTCCAACGAGGACGTCGAGCGGTGCAGCGCGCTCGCCCATATTCCCGCCAATCCTGCGTACAGCTCGCTGAATCTGTCGCAGGCCATTCAGGTCCTGTCGTACGAACTGCGCATGGCCTATCTGGTCGACAGCGACGGATCGGAGCCGGTGGCGGGCGGCGCGGGCACGCTCGCCGCGAGCGACGAGATCGAGCGCATGTACGTGCACCTCGAAAACGCGCTGATCGCGCTCGACTTTCTCGATCCCGGCAACCCGAAAAAACTGATGTCGCGCTTGCGGCGGCTCTTCGCGCGTTCGGGTCTGGAGCGTGAAGAGGTCAACATCGTGCGTGGAATCGCGAAGCACATTCTGCTGAAGGCGAAAGGGCGCGACGGCGACGAGCGTTGAGCGGCGCGCGCGTCTCATGCCGGGCGCAGCCGCGTGCGCGGCGGCCTTCGCTTTCCGCGAAAGCGCAAACCTTGTCGTCCGCGTGGGCTTCCGGCAGGTTCCGCGCATTCGCCCTACAATGGCCCGAAACGTCATAAGCAAAGCTCGCCGGCTGGAATGCACATGATTGCGCCCGTAACCGCGGACGCGACAGCGCACGCACCGGCGGCCCGCTCCCCGCGCAATGCGCGGCGGCGATCAATCCCTACGACAGCCTCACTGCCATGTTCACGAGACTCCGCGAAGACATCGCCACGATCCGCGAGCGCGATCCCGCCGCCCGCAGCGCCTGGGAAGTCCTCACGTGTTACCCGGGCCTGCACGCGCTGATATTCCACCGCGTCGCGCATGCCTGCTGGCGCGCCAACCGCCGCTGGATCGCGCGTTTCGTGTCGCAGTTCGGCCGGTTCATGACCGGGATCGAGATTCACCCGGGCGCGACAGTCGGGCGGCGTGTATTCATCGACCACGGCATGGGCGTCGTGATCGGCGAGACGGCGGAAATCGGCGACGACTGCACGATCTATCAGGGCGTCACGCTAGGCGGCACGTCGCTCACGCGCGGCGCGAAACGCCATCCAACGCTGGAGCGCGGCGTGATCGTCGGCGCGGGTGCAAAGGTGCTCGGCGGCTTCACGATTGGCGCGGACGCGAAGATCGGCTCGAACGCGGTCGTCGTGAAGCCGGTGCCGGCAGGCGGCACGGCCGTCGGCAATCCGGCGCGCGTGATCATGCCGGCGACGGCGTCGGTGACGTCGGCTCCCGCATCCGCGGGTGCCGACGGGAAGGCGACGACGGCTCGCCCGGGGTTCTGCGCGTACGGCATCACACCGAACGCCGACGATCCCGTCTCGCTTGCCATTCATGGGCTGGTCAATCACGCGTCGACGCAATCGCAGCGCATCGACGAAGTCGTCGCGGCGCTCGAGCGGCTCGGCGCCAGCCTTGAAGCGCTGCATGGCGCGGACGCGGCATTGCTCGATCTGCGCCGTCTGTCGGCGGCGATCGAGGGGAAGGTCGAGGAAACGGCGCGCTGAGCGGCGCCAGATCGAAGGGTGCGGGGACGAAAGAGAGTGAAAACGACTACTTGTCCAGCCGCAGCGCCTTGATCCCTTCGGAATCGATGCGTACATAACCGCCGCGACGCTCGCCGTGGTCGAGATCCCAGTCGGGCAACACCCAGCGCATACCGCCTTTTTCATGATGCAGCGCTGGCCTGTGGGTATGGCCGTGAATGATGGTGGCCGTCTTCGTCTTCTTGAAGAGCGCGGCGATGCCTTCCGACGTCACGTCGTAACGCGGCGATACGGGGCGCTGGCGTCCCGCTTCACTCGACCTGCGCATTTTTTCCGCCAGAGCCTTACGCCAGCGATACGGCCACACAAGAAACAGCCACTGCGCGAAATGGTTGCGCGCGAAGCCGCGAAAGCGCTGATATTTGCGGTCCGACGTGCATTGCGCGTCGCCGTGGGTGAGCGCGATTTTCGTGCCGAACGCGGTGATGACGAACGGATCGGGCAGCCAGATGGCACCCGCCGCTTTCATGAAGCGCTTGCCCAGAAGGAAGTCGCGATTGCCGTGCATGATGTAGAGCGCGATGCCGCGCTCCGAGAGCGTGTGCATCAGCGCAGCCATGCGGGCGGGAAAAGGTTCGGCGAGCATGTCGTCGCCGATCCAGTATTCGAACAGGTCGCCGAGAATAAAAACGGAATCCGCATGCTCGGCCGTCACGCGGATGAAATGCTCGAACGCGTGGACCGTCTGTGGGATCGCCTCGCTCAGATGCAGGTCGGCGATAAAGAAAAACGGGCGCGCCGCGTGCGGGCGTTTGCCCTCGCCAGGCACGCCCGCAGCGACGCTTCGCAGCGGCGTCTCTTGCAGCATGGAAGTGTGCTTCTCTAGTTGCTCAGCGCTTCTTAAAGAATAGGCTGTTCGTATGAGTAATTCTCTTACTCGACGACAACGGCCTTTTCAATGATCACGTCGTCGACGGGCACGTCCTGGTGGAAGCCCTTCGAGCCCGTCTTCACCTTGCGGATCGCGTCGACGACTTCGAGGCCTTCGACGACCTTGCCGAACACCGCGTAGCCCCAGCCTTGCGGCGTCGGCGACGAGTGGTTCAGGAAGTCGTTGTCATTGACGTTGATGAAGAACTGAGCCGTCGCCGAGTGCGGGTCGTTCGTGCGCGCCATCGCGATCGAACCCTTCACGTTCTTCAGACCGTTGTTCGCTTCGTTGGCGATCGGCGTGCTGGTCGGCTTCTGCGTCATGCCGGGCTCGAAACCGCCGCCCTGGATCATGAAGCCGTCGATCACGCGATGGAACACCGTGTTGTCGTAGTGGCCGGCCTTCACGTAGGCGAGGAAGTTTTCAACCGACTTCGGCGCCTTCTCTGCGTCCAGTTCCAGCTTGATGACGCCGTGGTTCGTGTGCAGTTCAACCATGATGATTTCCTTTGGGTCTAGGTGAGTGGAGGGCGCGGTGCATCGCCGTCTGTGCGGCCATCGGCCTGCGCCCGTGGCATGGTTAGTTCCGGTGCCGCGCTGGCGCCGTGCATCGAGTTGCCGGCGGCGTGCGCGTCACCCTGTTTGCAAATGCTTTGTTTGCCCGTGTGCTACCGAGCGCCTTCTCGCGGTCCGCAGGGCCGCTTCATTGCCAAATTCTGTTCCTGGCTTACTTGCCGGGTTACTTACCGACGATTGTCGCCGACTGGAGCACGATCTGCTTTTGCGGCACATCGCTCATCGGGCCGCGCGAGGTGGTCGGCGTGCCCTCGATCTTCTTCACGACGTCCATGCCCGACGTGACCTTGCCGAACACCGCGTAGCCGTTGCCGTCCGGATTCGGATAGTCGAGGCCCGCATTGTCGACCGTGTTGATGAAGAACTGCGCGGTGGCCGAATTCGGGTCGCTCGTGCGTGCCATCGCGATCGTGCCCGTCATGTTCTTCAGGCCGTTGCGGCTTTCGAGCGGAATCGGCGCGCGCGTCGGTTTTTCCGCGTAGCTCGTCGTGTAGCCGCCGCCCTGGACCATGAAGCCGGGAATCACGCGATGGAAGATCGTCCCGTTATATTGACCGGATTTCACGTAGTCGAGGAAATTGGCAACCGTCTTTGGCGCTTTCTCAGGATACAACTCGACGCGGATATCGCCTTCCGACGTCTTCAAGAGAACGGACGGATGCGCAGCCTGTGATCCGTTTTGCGCAAAAGCCGGTGCGTTCGCGATCAGGGCGGCGCTGCCGAGCGCCAACATCAACCATTTCATGTAAATCCTCGGGGTGAAAACAGGGTGAACTCAGATGAAAGACGTCGACAGGCGCGCTGCCTGAAGGCATGCGTGCCGGCGCTCACTGCGATGGTGCAACGTACGGCGGCGTCGCGAGCGAACCGTTCGGGCCGCCGAACGTGAAACCGGGCGTCTCGGTAACGTTCTGCATGGCGCGATTCGTGTAGCCGGTATCAGCCGGCTGGCTGGTCTTCGTCACGGGCGTCTTGCGCGGCGTGACGATTTTCTCGATGTCGGCGATACGCTGCGTTGTCGTGCCGTTGCCTGCGCCCAGACTTTGTGCGCGGCGATACGCCTGATCCGCCATACGCAGATAGAGGTCGCCGAGATTCTCGTACGCGAGGCCGTAGCCGGGGCTCGCCTTGACGGCCGTTTCCAGCGCGGCGCGCGCTTCCGTATAGCGGCCCTGCTTCGCGTAGAGCGCAGCGAGGTTGTTGTACGGTTCGGGCAGTTCGGGGAATGTCTCGGTGAGTTCAGTGAATGCGGCGATCGCTTCGTCGTCGCGGTTCAGACGCGCAAGCACGGTGGCGCGCTTGAACTTGGCTTGCGCGTCGCGCGGATTCGTCGCGATGCGCGCATCGAGCTGCGTGAGCGCGGCCGTCCAGTTTTTCTGCTGGATCGACGCGTCGGCGTCGGGTGTCGCGTCGCGCACGGCCGGACCGTGTGCGACGGTCGGCGTTTTCTGCGCGAAGGCGGGCGCGGCAGGCAGGACCATGAGGGCGAGGCCGCAGCAGGTCGCGCCCGCTGCCGTGCTCAGCGCCGCGAGCAAACCCGGACGGGCACCCGCACGGAACGAGATGCCGGAAATCGGGCGTAGCGTCGAGCGGAGCGCCGTCGCGAAGAGGGGCGTGGCGCCTCGCGCGCGGCCGCTGGAGTGTTTCATAGGCTCAGGTCGGGATGTTATACTCCGACCCATTCTAACAAAAGGTCTGCGCGTTCCGTCGAACCACAGACTGTCTTTTCGCCACTCGTGGTCGTCTCCGCCTTGACGTCAGCCTGATCCCGCGCCGTTGCGCGACGGCTGTCAGTCATGCCGCACCGCCCGTGTTCGTACAGCATGCAGTTGCATGATTGCTTCGGGCGCGGTATGAACGAAGACCAAGCGGATTTCTTTCGGCCCACGCATCGTCTCTATGGAATCTCTGCGCATTTACAACACGCTCGCGCGTGACAAGCAAAATTTCGTGCCGCTTCATGAAGGCGAAGTGCGTATGTATGTCTGCGGGATGACGGTGTACGACTACTGTCACGTGGGCCATGCGCGGGTGATGGTCGTATTCGACATCGTGCAGCGCTGGCTGCGCACGCTCGGCTACAAGGTCACCTACGTGCGCAATATCACCGACATCGAGGACAAGATCATTCGTCGCGCAGTCGAGAACGGCGAGTCGATCCGCGCGCTGACGGACCGCTTCATCGCGGCGCTGCACGAGGATGCGGACGCGCTCGGTATCGAGCGGCCCGATCTCGAGCCGCGCGCGACGGACTTCATTCCGCAGATGCTCGGCATGATCGAGAAGCTCGAGCAGAACGGCTACGCGTATCAGGCCGCGGACGGCGACGTGAACTACGCGGTGCGCAAGTTCGCGAACTATGGCGCGCTGTCGGGCAAGTCGCTCGAGGACCTGCGCGCGGGCGAGCGCGTCGCCGCCAACGACGCGAAGCAGGACCCGCTCGACTTCGTGCTGTGGAAGCAGTCGAAGCCCGACGAGCCCGCCGACACCGGTTGGGATTCGAAGTACGGGCGCGGCCGTCCCGGCTGGCACATCGAGTGCTCGGCGATGGGCTGCACGCTGCTCGGCGAACATTTCGACATTCATGGCGGCGGCCAGGACCTGCAGTTTCCGCACCACGAAAACGAAATCGCGCAAAGTGAAGGCGCGACACATCAAACCTTCGTCAATTACTGGATGCACAACGGCTACGTGCAGATCGACAATGAGAAGATGTCGAAGTCGCTCGGCAACTTCTTCACGATCCGCGAGGTGCTCGCGAAGTACGATGCCGAAGTCGTGCGGTTCTTCATTGCGCGCGCGCATTACCGCTCGCCGCTGAACTACAGCGACACGCATCTCGACGACGCGCGCAGCGCGCTTGCGCGTCTGTATACCGCGCTGAAGGACACGCCGCCGGAAGCGGGCGAGATCGACTGGAACGAAGCGCACGCGCAGCGTTTTCGCGCGGCGATGAACGACGACTTCAATACGCCTGTTGCCGTGTCGGTGCTGTTCGAGCTGGCGAGCGAAGTGAACCGCACGCGTGATGCCGCGCTGGCCCGTCAGTTGCACGGTCTGGCGCTGGTGCTCGGATTGCTCAGGCGCGAACCGCGCGCCTATTTGCAGCAGGCGGCGGGCAGCGAAAGCGAGGGTGCGCTCGATGTCGCAGCGATCGAATCGAAGATCGCCGCGCGCGTCGCCGCAAAGCAGGCAAAGGACTACGCCGAGGCAGACCGGATCCGCAAGGAATTGCTGGATGCCGGTGTTGCGCTCGAAGACAAACCGGGCGGGTTGACCGAGTGGCGGCGCGTTTGAGCGCACCTCGCACTTCCCACTGATCGACTCGCCAGGCAGGAGGCAGGATGGCAACGGCCACGAAGACGCCGGCTAAACGGGCCACGTCTCAATCAAACGCGGCAGCTAAGGTAAAGGTAGTACGGGCGCGAAGCGGCGCAGCGAAGGTGGCGGTGAAATCGGCGTCGGCGAAAGGCGCCAAGGCGGGTTTGCATGGCCCGCGCAAGACGACGGGTTCGCACGGCGCGCTGGCAAAGCAGGCGTCGTCCCGACACCTGCCCAACGGCGCGGACCTGCCCGAAGCAACCGCTGTGAAGCCGTCGCGCGCGCGGGCCGCGCACGCGAAGGGCAACGGCTCGCTGCCAGCGGAACTCGCAGGCGATCTGCAGGATCTCGCGCACGAAACCCGCGAGGGCGAAACGGTGCGCAAGCTGCGCGCGGCCGTGCCGTCGGCGGAAAGCGAACAGGCTGTGCAGGGCGACCCGCAGTCGTCCGTCGTCACGCGTCCGGCGTATTGGGACAAGGCCTGTGCCGATCTCGTCAAGCGCGACCGCATTCTGAAGAAGCTGATCCCGAAGTTCGGCCCCGTGCATCTGTCGAGCCGCGCCGATCCGTTCGTCACGCTCGCGCGCTCGGTGATCGGCCAGCAGATTTCCGTCGCGTCCGCGCAGTCGATGTGGCAGCGCATCGTTGCCGCCTGTCCGAAGCTCGTGCCGCAACAGATCATCAAGCTCGGCCAGGACAATCTGATGAGCTGCGGCGTCTCGAAGCGCAAGGCCGAGTACATTCTCGATCTCGCGCATCACTTCGTCTCGGGTGCATTGCACGTCGGCAAGTGGACGTCGATGGAAGACGAGGACGTGATCGCCGAACTGACGCAGATTCGCGGCATCAGCCGCTGGACGGCCGAAATGTTCCTGATTTTCGATCTGTCGCGTCCGGACGTGCTGCCGCTCGACGACCCGAATCTGATCCACGCGATCAGCCAGAACTATTTCAGCGGTGAGCCGGTGACGCGCAGCGAAGCGCGTGAAGTCGCCGCGAACTGGGAGCCGTGGCGCACCGTCGCGACCTGGTACATGTGGCGCAGCCTCGATCCCGCGCCGGCCGGCGGCTGAAGCGAAGCATTGAAGCAAGAAGGCAAAAACCGTCGGAATCTATCGATTTGGTAAAATTGATAGATTCGAGACGGTTTTGACATGGGCGCGCGCGGTTAGAATACGCGCTGCCGGTAAGTCGAAGGATTAAAAACCAATGAAGACCACCTTTCTGGATTTCGAGCAGCCGATCGCGGAGCTCGAAGCGAAAATCGAAGAATTGCGCTTCGTGCAGGACGATTCGGCCGTCGATATTTCGGAAGAGATCGAGCGGCTGTCGAAGAAAAGCCAGCAGCTCACGAAAGATCTGTATACCAACCTGACGCCATGGCAGGTTTCGCAGATTGCGCGTCATCCGCAGCGTCCGTACACGCAGGACTACATCAACGAACTGTTCACCGATTTCCACGAACTGCATGGCGACCGCTCGTATGCGGACGACCTGTCGATCGTCGGCGGCCTCGCGCGTTTCAACGGCCAGCCGTGCATGGTGATCGGTCATCAGAAGGGCCGCGACACGAAAGAGCGCGCGCTGCGCAATTTCGGCATGCCGCGCCCCGAAGGCTATCGCAAGGCTGAACGTCTGATGCGTCTCGCCGAGAAGTTCGGCCTGCCGCTCTTCACGTTCATCGACACGCCGGGCGCGTATCCCGGCATCGGCGCGGAAGAACGCGGCCAGTCCGAAGCGATCGGCCGCAATCTGTATGTGATGGCCGAATTGAAGACGCCCATCATCTCGACGATCATCGGCGAAGGCGGTTCGGGCGGCGCATTGGCCGTCGCCGTCGCGGATAGCGTGCTGATGCTGCAGTTCTCGACGTACTCGGTGATCTCGCCGGAAGGCTGCGCGTCGATTCTGTGGAAGAGCGCCGCGAAAGCGCCGGAAGCGGCGGAAGCGCTGGGCTTGACTGCACATCGGCTGAAGGCGCTGAACCTGATCGACAAGATCGTGAATGAGCCGCTCGGCGGCGCGCATCGCGATCCGAAGGGCATGGCGGCGTTGCTGCGCCGCGCGCTCGCCGATTCGCTGCGCCAGTTCCAGGGCATGAGCACGAACGATCTGCGTCAACGCCGCTTTGAACGCCTGATGGCCTACGGCAAGTTCAAGGAAACGACGCCGGGCGCGTAAGCCTTGCGTTCTCTTTCGAAGGCGCCTTGCGTACCGCAAGCGCCGTCACACCGTGACTCCCTCCGCTGACACGCCCGCCGACCGCCTCGTTCTCGATGCGGTCGGCGTTGCGTTTGCTGCCTTGCCCGACGATGCGCGCATCGCGATTGCGTTTAGCGGCGGCGTCGATTCGACGGTGCTGCTCGACGCCGCAGTGCGTGTCGCTGGTGCGTCGCGCTGCCTCGCGTTTCATGTTCATCACGGTCTGAGCGCCAATGCCGACGCATGGCTTGCCCATTGCGACGCGTTTGCGCGCGAACGCAGTGTCGAGTTTGCGTCGCTTCATGTCGACGTATCACGCGCGAGCGGTCTGAGCCTCGAAGCCACGGCGCGCGACGCGCGCTATCGTGCGCTCGATGCGCTTTGCGCGCAGCATGACGTGCGCACGCTGTGGCTCGCGCAGCATGCCGACGATCAGGCGGAGACCGTGCTGCTGCAACTGCTGCGCGGAGCAGGGCTTGCGGGGCTGGCGGCGATGGCGCCGGAATATCTGCCGTCCCGCGCGTCCGTTCCAAGGGTGCGTCCGCTGCTGCATCTGCTGCGCGCGCAACTGGAGCAATACGCACACGCGCGCGATCTGCGCTGGATCGACGACGAGTCGAACACCGACACGCGCTACGCGCGAAACGCGCTGCGTCACGATGTGCTGCCGTCGCTCGCCGTCCATTTTCCGGGCTTCCGCGATGCGCTCGCCCGCACGGCGGCGCACGCGGCTTCGGCGCAGCGCCTGCTCGACGAGCTTGCGCGCATCGATCTGCAAACGGCTCGTGGCGAAGAAGAGGGCGCATTGTCGCGCGACGCGCTGCTCGCGCTCGACGACGATCGCGCGGCGAATCTGCTGCGTTACTGGATGCGCATGCTCGGCTTGCCCGCTGCATCGACTGCGCGTCTGACGGATGCGCTGCGGCAGTTGCGCGCGATCGGCGATGCACACAGCTTGCGAGTCGATCACGCCGGCCAGGCATTGCGCAGCTATCGCGGGCAGGTCTATTGGGAAGCGGGCGACAGCGCCGATCCCGCCGACGAAACGGCACTCGTCGAACGCGCCGAAAGCGTTCTCGTATGGCAAGGGCAAAGCGTGTGGCGTTTGCCGCAGTGGCGCGGCACGTTTGTGTTCGGCGATGCGAGCGCCGATTCGCCCGACGCGATTCCCGCCGATGCGCTCACACGCGCGCCGCTCATTGCGCGCTCGCGCCGCGGCGGCGAACGGCTGCGCTGCGTCGCGAACGGCCCGAGCCGCACGTTGAAGAATCTGTTTCAGGAGCGCGGCGTGCCGTCGTGGAAGCGCGACGTGCCGTTGCTTTTCGCCGGTGATGCACTGCTGTTCGTGCCGCTGATCGGCGTCAACCGCGCCGCGCGCTTCGACCCGGCTCAGCCTGCGGGCGCGCGTTACATCCGGATCGACTGGCGCGAGGATCTGACGCTCGCGTAACGCTCGCGTTAGGCGCGCATTCCGTTTGACGGACCTTCGCGTCGCCCGCGGCCGACGCCCGACCGGCCGGACGGACATTGTCATGCGCGCGCAACAATCGCCGCAAATCCTTCTACGACAAGCATTTGCAACGGCCTTTGCCCGGATTGCGGCTTGTCTTTTTATTGCCGATCAGGTAGGGTAACTTGTTTGCCCGACTCGCTTTTTGTCGTGTTACCTGGCTGTTCTTACGCGGACGTCCGGGGCGCGCTCCAAGCCGTTAGCCACCCCGTTAGCGTCCGTCAGCCCTGTTTACCGGCAGGTTTCGGCAGGGCCGGAAAAAGCAAACCCGGCAAATCCGCGCGTACCCTACGCACGCTGCATCTGCGCCGCCACACTGCGCCGTCGTTCCCGAACGTTGTGCCCTGTGCTTTCATGTGCGGCCGTCTCCAGCGCGCCCGGCGCGCGCCGGTTGGCGTATCAGTTTCCCTTCAGTTCAGAACGACAATGGCACTCATCGTACACAAATACGGCGGCACATCGATGGGCTCGGTCGAGCGCATCAAGAACGTCGCGAAGCGCGTCGCGAAATGGCACAAGGCAGGCCACAAGATGGTCGTCGTGCCTTCGGCGATGTCCGGCGAAACGAACCGCCTGCTGGGTCTCGCGAAAGAGATTTCGCCCCAGCCCAGCCCGCGCGAACTCGACATGATCGCGTCGACGGGCGAACAGGTCAGCGTCGGCCTGCTGTCCATCGCGCTGCATGACGCAGGCGTCGATGCCGTCAGCTATACCGGCTGGCAAGTGCCCGTCAAAACGGATAGCGCATTCACGAAAGCGCGTATCAGCGACATCGACGGCGAACGCGTGCTGCGCGATCTCGACGAAGGCAAGGTCGTCGTCATCACGGGCTTCCAGGGCATCGACCCCGAAGGCCACATCACGACACTCGGCCGTGGCGGCTCGGACACGTCGGCCGTCGCGGTTGCCGCGGCGCTGAAAGCGGACGAATGCCTGATCTATACGGACGTTGACGGCGTGTACACGACGGACCCGCGCGTGGTCGAAGAAGCGCGCCGTCTGGATCGCGTGACGTTCGAGGAAATGCTGGAAATGGCCAGCCTCGGTTCGAAGGTGCTGCAGATCCGCTCGGTGGAATTCGCCGGCAAATATCAGGTGAAGACGCGCGTGCTGTCCAGCCTGACCGATCCGCTGATGTCGCTCGACGAAGAAATGAAGTCGGGCACCCTGATTACTTTTGAAGAAGACGAAACCATGGAAAAAGCAGTCATCTCGGGAATCGCGTTTCAGCGTGACGAAGCCCGTATCGCCGTGATGGGTGTGCCCGACAAGCCGGGCATCGCATATCAGATCCTCGGCCCGGTTGCCGATGCGAATATCGATGTCGACATGATCATCCAGAACCAGAGCGTCGAAGGCAAAACGGCGTTCACGTTCACGGTCGGTCGCGGCGATTATCAGCGCGCCATGGAGATCCTCACGAACCAGGTGAAGGGTCACGTGAGTGCGGAGCAGGTGCTTGGCGATCCGAAGGTGTCGAAGGTGTCGGTGGTCGGCGTCGGCATGCGTTCGCACGTGGGCATCGCAAGCAAGATGTTCCGCACGTTGTCGGAAGAGGGCATCAACATTCAGATGATCTCGACGTCGGAAATCAAGATCTCGGTGCTGATCGACGAGAAGTACATGGAGCTCGCCGTGCGCGCGCTGCATAAGGCATTCGAACTCGACCAGGCGTGATGTGCACGACATGTCCGTTCGCTGCGGCGAAGGGCATGTGTGTGAAGGTTGGTGAAGGTGAAGCGGGTGTTGTTGCGCCGGGTCTTTGAGATGTCATCGAAATGACGTTTCAGGCACAAAAAGTGTGAAGTAAAAATTGACCTGGGCCTTCGAACCCGCTATTATCTTGGCTTCGTTGCGCTGCCTCCCTGGCGCAAGCGAAAGTTTGGGAGACGTGGCCGAGAGGTCGAAGGCACTCCCCTGCTAAGGGAGCATCTGGGCCAAAACCTGGATCGAGGGTTCGAATCCCTCCGTCTCCGCCAGAAATGGCGGTGGAACCCCGTAGAGCTGCGGCTCTGCGGGGTTTTGTTTTTTGCGCGCCTGTTTCATTTGCCTGCGTGATTTTCTCCGTTCAGGCTCAACTTTTCATTCCATTGCCCGTAAACATCGGTATTGGTGAATTGCGTTCGCGATGAATGCGCCATTCACGCGATTTACGTGGGATGTCTTTTTGTTTGGGATAACCAAACGAACTGTCTGCCGTTTGCAAATCGCAAAGAAACCGGCAAGATCGCGCGAAATGTGCGTGCACGCAACAGTGCAAGCGCTGGGCATATCACCAAATACCATCGCATGTAACAGTACGTTACGAAGCGCCTTGCGACGCGAAGTTATGCATCAGTTATTACAAAGTTGAAATACGCGTTAAGCGTCGCTTTGTTATATTCGAATCAAGCAGTCGATAAACACAACTCCCGCAAAGAAAGGTGAAACCATGAAGTCCACGCGTCTTATCCCGTTGATCGCTGGCGTGCTCGCGATTAGCGCGTCGAGTGCGGCGATGGCTGGGGGACTGAACGTCGGTGTCAACATCGGTATTCCCGCTCCCGTCTACGTCGCGCCGGCGCCTGTGTATGCGCCTCCGCCGCCCCCGCCGCCGCCCGTCGTGTATCAGCCGTATCAGCCCGTGCCCGTCGTGGCTGGACCTGCCATCGTGATCGGCTGGCACGGCGATCGTTACTGGGATGGCCGCCGCTACTGGGGCCGCGACGACTACTATCGTCATCACGGCGGCTACGATCGTGGCCATGGTCACGACCACTGGGACAACGGCCGTCACAACGGCTGGCATTGATCCCGCACTGGGTCGCATGCGCCCAACAAAAAACCGCCCCAAGGGGCGGTTTTTTTTCTGGTTGCACGCGCAACGACGCGTGCACGCGCATCAGCGCGCGTGCTTACTCGGCGACGGCGGCCATCCCGCCGACCACGGCGCTGAAGCCGCTATCGACGTGCATGATCTCAGCCGTCACGCCGGCAGCGAGGTCCGACATCAGGAATGCGGCTGCATTGCCGACCTGTTCGATCGTGACATTGCGCTTGAGCGGCGCATTGCCCTCGACGAAATCCAGAATCTTGCCGAAGCCCTTGATGCCGCTTGCCGCGAGCGTCTTGATCGGGCCTGCCGAAATGCCGTTCACACGAATGCCCTTGCCGCCCAGCGACACGGCGAGATAACGCACGCTCGCTTCGAGCGATGCCTTCGCGAGACCCATCGTGTTGTAGTTCGGGATGGCTTTTTCTGCGCCGAGGTACGACAGCGTGAGCAGCGCCGCGTCGTTCGACAGCATGGGCAGCGCAGCCTTCGCGAGAGCGGGGAAGCTGTAGGCGGAGATGTCGTGCGCGATGCGGAAGTTTTCGCGCGTCATGCCGTCGAGGAAATCGCCGGCGATCGCTTCGCGCGGCGCGAAGCCGATCGAATGAACGAGGCCGTCGAGGCTGTCCCAGTGTGTTTTCAGCGACGTGAACAGCGCGTCGATTTGCGCATCGTCGGCGACGTCGCACGGGAAGATCAGATTGCTGCCGAATTCGTTCGCGAATTCGGTGATGCGATCCTTGAAGCGGTCGCCGACATACGTGAACGCGAGTTCTGCGCCTTCGCGCTTGCAGGCCTGCGCGATACCGTACGCGATCGAACGGTTCGACAGCAGGCCCGTCAGCAAGAT
Source organism: Paraburkholderia sp. XV (assembly GCF_020177535.1). Lineage (NCBI taxonomy): Bacteria > Pseudomonadati > Pseudomonadota > Betaproteobacteria > Burkholderiales > Burkholderiaceae > Paraburkholderia > Paraburkholderia sp. XV. The sequence continues at coordinate 29,794 of NZ_JAGUUD010000014.1, forward strand.
TCGTTTACCAGCGAGGATGCCCATGGATTCTCCTAATGAGGTCAGTGCGCCGCGATGACAGAGTGCGGGAACGCGCGGGATTTTGGGTAGAATTCTCTCACATTGCAACTGCCCACCGACCAACAAGGCACCTATGACCGCAGGCACGCGACGGGTTGAAGCGCCACGCCGGAGATGGCGCACTCTGATTCGTCCGCTGTTGCATTCCCTCCCGCGTATCCGTTGCGATGCGACGCCGCGCGCCGTGCTCGCCGCGTGTGTCGCCTCGCTGCTCGCCTTGTCGTCCGTGACGGCGCAGCATGCGCAGGCAGCGTATGCGATCGCGCAGTACGGCAATCCGAAGTATCCGCCCGGCTTCAAGCACTTCGACTACGTCAATCCCGACGCCCCGCGCGGCGGCACGCTGGTACTCGCGAATCCCGACCGCTCGACCAGCTTCGACAAGTTCAATCCGTTCACGATGCGCGGCAGCGCGGCGCCCGGCATAGGCCTGCTGTTCGAGAGCCTGACGACGGGCAGCGCCGACGAAGTCGCGTCCGCCTACGGCCTGCTGGCAGACGACATCGCCGTCGCGCCGGACGGCCTGTCCACGACTTTCCACATCAATCCGCGCGCGCGTTTTTCGAACGGCGATCCTGTCACGGCCGAAGACGTGAAGTTCTCGTTCGATACGTTGAAGAGCCCGCAGGCCGCGCCGCAATTCGCCGCGTATTTCGCAGAGATCGCGCGCGTCGTGATCGTCGATCCGGCGACGGTGCGCTTCGAATTCAAGCAGCACGATCGCGAGTTGCCGCTGCTCGCGGGCGGCATGCCCGTGTTCTCGCGCAAGTGGGGCATGAAGCCGGACGGCCGCCGCACGGCGTTCGATCAGCTCGCGTTCGAAAAGCCGATCGGCAGCGGGCCGTATCTGATCGAGAGCTACGACAACGGCCGCACGATCACGTATAAGCGCGACCCGAAGTACTGGGGCGACAAGCTGCCCGTGCGCGTCGGCATGTATAACTTCGAGCGCATCAACTACAAGCTCTACTCGGATACGACGGCGCGCCTCGAAGCGTTCAAGGCGGGCGAATACGATGCGCTCGTCGAGTACGTCGCGCGTAACTGGGTGCGCCGCGACGTGGGCAAGAGATTCGACAGCGGCGAACTGATCAAGCGCGAGTTTCCGCAACATAACGGCACGGGGATGCAGGGCTTCATCCTGAACCAGCGCCGGCCGCTTTTCTCGGACGTGCGCGTGCGCAAGGCGCTCGATCTCGCGCTCGACTTCCAGTGGCTCAACCGGCAACTGTTTTACAGCCAGTACAGGCGGATCGACAGCTACTTCGTCAATACGGATCTGCAAGCTAAAGGTCTGCCGTCGCCGGGCGAACTGAAACTGCTCGAACCATGGCGCGTGCAGCTCGAGCCGGGCGTGTTCGGCGTGCCGCCGAAACAACCCGACACGGACCCGCCCGGTTCGTTGCGCGCGAATCTGCTCGAAGCGCGCGCGCTGCTCGCGCAGGCCGGCTGGACGTATCGCGACGGCGCGTTGCGCAACGCGAAGGGCGAGCCGTTCGTGTTCGAGATACTCGACGACTCGGGCTCGTCGTCTACGTTCGACCCGGTCTACGCCACCTACATCCGCAATCTGAAGAAGCTCGGTATCGATGCGCGCACGCGTACGGCGGACTTCGCGGTGTACCAGAAGCGCCTCGACGCGTTCGATTTCGACGTCACGACCATCCGTTTTCCCGACGTGCAAGTGCCGGGCGCGGACATGATCGACCGGTTCGGCAGCAAGGCTGCGGGCGAACCGGGCTCGGGCAATCTGATCGGGTTGAAATCGCCCGCCGTCGACGCGATCCTGCGCGCGCTGGTCGGCGCGCAAACCCGCGAACAACTCGTCGATGCCACGCACGCGCTCGATCGCGTGCTGATCAATGGTTACTACATGGTCCCGCACTGGTACAGCGCGACGCATCGCGTGGCGTTCAAGCGCGGCATGGCGTGGCCGTCGACCTTGCCGCTGTACTATTCGGCGGAGGGATGGATCACCTCGATGTGGTGGTTCGCCACGCCGCAATGAGCGCGCTGACCGCGTACCCCAACATGTACTTCTGATTCTGGACGGCCGCCATGTGGAGCTACATCCTCAAACGTCTGCTATTGATGATCCCGACGTTGATCGGCGTCCTCACGCTGACTTTCGTCGTGATCCAGTTCGTGCCGGGCGGGCCCGTCGAGCAGGCGGTGCACGAGTTGCGGCGCAGTACCGCCGAAGGCGGCACGCCATTCGGCCTGCGCGCCCATAGCGGTGTCGACGCGCAGCAGATCGCACAACTCAAGGCACTGTATGGCTTCGACAAACCGCCGCTCGAACGCTACTGGCTGATGCTCAAGCGCTTCTCTCACTTCGATCTTGGGCAAAGCTATTTCCGGCATCAAAGCGTGTGGTCGCTGATCGTGTCGAAGTTGCCCGTATCGATCAGCATCGGGTTGTGGACGTTCTTCCTCACGTATCTGATATCGGTGCCGCTCGGCATCGCGAAGGCGGTGCGCAACGGCTCGCGCTTCGACGTCGCGACGAGCCTCGTCGTGCTGATCGGCTATGCGATTCCCGGCTTCGTGCTCGGCGTGCTGCTGCTCGTGCTGTTCGGCGGCGGCTCGTTCCTGCAACTGTTTCCGCTGCGCAATCTCACGTCCGACAACTGGGATCAGCTGAGCTTGTTCGGCAAGATTCTCGATTACCTGTGGCACATCACGTTGCCGATCGTGGCTTCCGTGGTCGGCAGTTTTGCCGTCGTCACGATGCTCACCAAGAACGCGTTCCTCGACGAAATCCGCAAGCAGTATGTGTTGACCGCGCGCGCGAAAGGGCTGTCCGAGCGGCGCGTGCTATGGAAGCACGTGTTCCGCAACGCGCTGCTGCCGTTGATCGTCGGTTTTCCGGCCGCGTTCATCGGCGCGTTCTTCACGGGCAGCCTGCTGATCGAAACGCTGTTCTCGCTCGACGGCCTCGGGCTGCTGTCGTACGAGTCGGTCGTGCGGCGCGATTATCCCGTCGTGCTCGGCACGCTCTATCTCTTCACATTGATCGGACTCGCGACCAAGCTCGTCTCCGATCTCTGCTATGTGTGGGTCGACCCACGCATTCAATTCGAACAACTGGAGCGCTGATTTGAGCCGCGTTCGTACAGATGCCGAAGTATCGCGCGCGCAGCCGGTGCGCGCGTTCGTGTCGCCGTCGCCGGCACGCCGGGTGTGGCTGCGTTTCCGGCAGCAGCGGCTTGGCTACTGGAGTCTGATCGTGTTCGTCGTCGCCTTCGCGGCGAGCCTTGCCGCGCCGCTGTGGTCGAACGACAAGCCGGTCGTCGTGCGCTACGACGGCCACTACTATTTCCCGCTCGTGAAGGACTACGCGGAGACGACCTTCGGCGGCGACTTCCCGACGCCCGCCGACTATCTCGATCCGTACGTCAAGCAGCGCATCGACGCGCCGGGCAACTTCGCGATCTATCCGCTGAACCGCTACTACTACGACACGCTCAACTATTTTTCGAAGCGGCCGAATCCGGCGCCGCCTTCGCGCGACAACTGGCTCGGCACCGACGACCGGGGCCGCGATCTGTTCGCGCGTCTCGTGTACGGCTTTCGCGTGTCGGTGGAGTTCGCGCTGGTGCTGACTTTTATCGGCACGGTGCTCGGCGTGCTGGCGGGCGCCGTGCAGGGTTACTTCGGCGGCAAGACGGACATCTTCGGGCAGCGTCTGATCGAAATCTGGAGTGCGATGCCGGAGCTGTATCTGCTGATCATCTTCGCGTCGATCTTCGAGCCGGGCTTCATCCTGCTGATCGTGCTGTTGTCGCTGTTCGGCTGGATCGGCCTTGCCGACTACGTGCGCGCCGAGTTTCTGCGCAACCGGCAACAGGACTACGTGCGCGCCGCACGTGCCATGGGCCTGTCGAACTGGCAGATCATCTGGCGGCATGTACTGCCCAACAGTCTGACGCCCGTCATCACGTTCCTGCCGTTTCGCATGAGCGGCGCGATCCTCGCGCTGACAAGCCTCGATTTTCTCGGTCTCGGCGTGCCGCCGCCGACGCCCAGCCTCGGCGAACTGCTCGCGCAAGGCAAGGCGAACCTCGATGCATGGTGGATCTCGATGTGGACGTTCGGCGTGCTGGTCGTCACGCTGCTGTTGTTGACGTTCATGGGCGACGCGCTGCGCAACGCGCTCGACACGCGTATCTCCGATGCGATGAAGGCGGGAGGCAACCAGTGAGGCCAGGCGCGACGAAACACGACGGACCGCTGCTCGAACTCGAACATCTGCGCGTGACCTTCGGCGACACGGTGGCCGTCGACGATGTGTCGCTCACGATCGGCCGCGGCGAGCGCGTCGCGCTGGTCGGCGAGTCGGGCTCCGGAAAGAGCGTGACGGCGCTGTCTATCCTCCGTCTGTTGAACGATGCGCAGACGAGCGGCGTGGTGCGCTTCGACGGTGAAGATCTGCTCGCGAAGAGCGAGCGCGAAATGCGCGGAATGCGCGGCTCCGATATCGCGATGATCTTTCAGGAGCCGATGACGGCGCTCAATCCGCTCTACACGGTCGGCGACCAGATCGCGGAAACCATCGTGCTGCACGACGGCGTCAGCGCCAATGAGGCGCGCAAGCGCGCCGTGGCGCTGCTCGACCGCACGGGCATCACGGAGCCGGGCAAGCGCGTGAACAGCTATCCGCACCAGTTGTCGGGCGGCCAGCGCCAACGCGCGATGATCGCGATGGCGCTCGCGTGCCGTCCGCGCCTGCTGCTCGCCGACGAGCCGACTACGGCACTCGACGTGACGATCCGTGCGCAGATCGTCGAACTGCTGCTCGAACTGCAGCGCGAGGAAGCCGAAAAGCGCGGCATGGCCGTGCTGCTGATCACGCACGACCTGAACCTCGTGCGCCACTTCGCGCAACGCGTCGCGGTGATGGAGAAGGGCGTGCTCGTCGAGAGCGGGCCGGTCGACACCCTGTTCGCATCGCCGCAGCATCCGTACACTGAGCGGCTGTTGCGCAGCCGCCCGGAGCGCACCGTCGTGCCCGTGCTGCCGATCGCCCCCGTGCTGCTCGACGCGCGCGACGTGTGCGTCGATTTCAGGACGAAACTGCCGGGCATCGCCGGCTGGTTCCAGTCGGGGCGCTTTCGTGCGGTAAACGACGCGACGGTGTCGGTGCGGCAGGGCGAAACCCTGGGTATCGTCGGCGAGTCGGGCTCGGGAAAATCGACGCTTGCGATGGCGCTGCTCGGCCTGCAAAGAACCTCACACGGCGCAATCGATTTTCAGGGCAGGGCGCTCGGCAGCTATCGGGGGCGCGAGCAGACGACGCTGCGCTCGAATATGCAGGTCGTCTTTCAGGACCCTTTTAGTTCACTTTCACCCCGGCAGACGATCGAACGGATCGTCGGCGAAGGGCTCGCGCTGCATCGCCCGCAGCTGAATGCCGACGCGCTGCGCGACAAGGTGATCGGCGTGCTGCGCGAAGTGGGCATCGACCGGACGGCGCTGCAGCGGTATCCGCACGAATTCTCCGGCGGACAGCGGCAGCGCATTGCGATTGCGCGTGCGCTGGTGCTGGAGCCGCGCATCCTGATTCTCGACGAGCCGACGAGCGCGCTGGACGTCTCGATCCAGCAACAGGTTTTGAAGTTGCTCGCGGGTTTGCAACGCAAATACAACCTGGGGTTCGTGTTCATCAGCCACGATCTGGCCGTGATTGGCGCCATGGCGCATCGCGTCGCGGTGATGCAGAACGGGGCGATCGTGGAGACGGGCGAGGTCGAGCGGATCTTTGCGGAACCGAGTCACCCTTACACACGTAAGCTGTTGAAAGCGGCCTTGACGACTTGACATTCACCAATTGGGTGCGACGAGTCATTGTTTTTTTCTATTTGTTTTGACATTGGAATACTTACTGGCTAGTATCGACCAAACTTTTTTCCTAGCCTGTTGATTTTCAGGCAAAAACTACCGCCGCACCCCAAGCCCTAACCAAGACCAACCACCAGACCAATGCAGCACCAAAACCTAACCCAGGCTTGCACGCGCGTCGTCGCCGGGATGTTCATTGGCGTACTGATGGCCGCAGCTCCCGGCGCTTTCGCCGATGAAGTAAGCAGCTTTAACCAGAATGCCTCATTCTCGACCTCTTCCGGGTCGAGTTCCGTGTCCTCCACCACACAAAGCACGCAAAGCGCTGCCTCGAGTTCCGAGAGCGGCGCTCGTTCGTTTTTGTCCGGCATGGCCGGCAAGGCGGGTGATGTGGTGGTCGGCGCCCTCAACATGATCGGCGTGCGTTACCGCTGGGGTGGCGACACGCCGGATTCCGGCCTCGATTGCAGTGGCTTCGTGCGCTACGTGTTCCAGGACACGCTTGGCATGGCACTGCCGCGCCGCGCGGAAGAAATGAGCCGGGTCGGCGAGAAGGTTCGGGTTTCCGACCTGAAGCCGGGCGACCTCGTGTTCTTCAACACGATGCGCCGTACGTTCTCGCACGTCGGCATTTACATCGGCGACAACAAGTTCGTGCATTCGCCTTCTACGGGCAGCACGATCCGCGTCGACGACATGGATGACGGTTACTGGGAAAAGCGCTTCACGGGCGCGCGTCGTATCGAATCGACGGTGCCGCAGCAGCAGGAGCTGCGCCAACGCGTGAGCGCGACGATCGGTGGCAGCAACTAAGACGATCGTCGGTTGACTGGTTTCAAAAGAAGGGCCCGCTTCATCTGAAGCGGGCCTTTTGTTTTGCCGCGCCCGTTTTCGCGTATGAGGCCGCCGCCGCTCAGGCGGTCGCGCGCGCCGCCGCCAGCTTGCGCAGCAGTTCCGGCGCGATACGGGCGGCGGCTTCCTCGCCCGCCAGAATCGCCGCATTGCGCTGTCCGAAGTCGGTGCCGCTCATCGCGTTCAGATTCGGACGGATCACGACATCGGCGTATTTGTCGAGCTCATATGCCTTGATCGTCTGACCCATGATGGTGAACGTCTGCATCAGCACGTCGAACGAGCTTTCGGTGAGCGCCGTTTCGGGCCGCGCGGAAATATCGACGGCGATCACGAAGTCCGCGCCCATCTTGCGCGCGAACGACGCCGGCACCGGGCTGACGAGACCGCCGTCGACATATTCGTGCCCGCCGATTTTCACCGGCTCGAACACCGACGGCACGCTCGACGACGCGCGCACCGCGATGCCCGTGTTGCCGCGCTGAAAAAGAATCGGCTGGCCCGTTTTCAGATCCGTCGCGACGACGCCGAGCGGCTTCGCCATCTTTTCGATCGGCCGATTGTCGAGCGTCTTGTTCAGATAGTTCTGTAGCGCGACGCCTTGCAGAAAGCCGCGTGTGCGAAACGGCATCGCCCAGTCGCTGATCGACGCTTCGTCCATCGTCAGCGCGAGCTTGTTGAGCGCGAAACCGTTCAGGCCCGACGCATACAGCGCGCCGACCACCGACCCGGCGCTCGTCCCGCACACCAGATCGATCCGGATGTTGCGCGCCTCGAGTGCCTTGATCACGCCGATATGCGCAAAGCCGCGCGCCGCGCCGCCGCCGAGCGCGAGCCCGATGCGCAGCGGCCGTTCTGGCTTGACGGTCGGCGTCGGCGGGACAGACGCGGTGCTGGGCGTGGGCGTGACCGTGTCGGGCTTGCTGCCCGTCGACGCGCAGGCGGAGAGAACAGCGGAGGCCGCGGCAATCGAGAACGTGCGGCGGGACAAGCGTGGCGATGACGGTTTCAACGAATTCTCCAGCGACGGCGCCGACGTCCAGGCGGAAGTGTCGTGCCGCGGGTCATGCAAAAGCGATCGCCGGCGGCGATCCTTGGCGCGCTACACGGAGCCGGCGGGAGCAGGCAGGCAGCGCGCGCACATCATAATGCAAAGCAGACGCGCGGCGACAATCCGTCGAGGAAACCGTCTACATGTGCAGTGGTCAGTCTCGTGTGCTGACGGCATCCTCGGTCCGATGTTTCGGCTTATGCCTTCCGGCGCGCTGCCGGACGCGCCTGCAAACCGATGTTGTCAGTATTCGACGGGTATAATTCGTCTCTCTTTTCAATCGCGTTCGCGCCGTCGGCAGGCGTTGTCACCGTTGCCGGGCGCGATCCGTTTCCGTTGCCGCGCCTGGCTTCGATGTTCGCCGGCGCAGGCGTCTGCCTCCGAGTTACCGCACATGACCACTCCCGTTCGCACCCGCTTCGCACCGAGCCCCACCGGCTTCATTCACCTCGGCAACATTCGCTCTGCGCTGTATCCGTGGGCGTTTGCGCGCAAAACGAAGGGCGTGTTCGTGCTGCGTATCGAGGATACCGACGTCGAGCGCTCGACCGAGCAATCCGTCGACGCGATTCTCGAAGGCATGCAATGGCTCGGCCTCGACTACGACGAAGGTCCGTTCTACCAGATGCAGCGCATGGACCGTTATCGCGAGGTGCTCAAGCAGATGCAGGAGCAGGGGCTCGTGTATCCCTGCTACATGTCGACGGAAGAACTCGACGCGTTGCGCGAGCGTCAGCGTGCCGCGGGCGAAAAGCCACGCTATGACGGCACGTGGCGTCCAGAGCCGGGGAAAGTGCTGCCCGAGCCGCCCGCCGGCGTGGAACCCGTGCTGCGTTTTCGTAATCCGCTGACGGGTGTGGTCGCGTGGGACGATGCCGTGAAGGGCCGCGTCGAAATCTCGAACGAAGAACTCGACGATCTCGTGATCGCGCGTCCGGACGGCACGCCGACCTATAACTTCTGCGTGGTCGTCGACGATCTCGACATGAAGATCACGCACGTGATTCGCGGTGACGACCACGTGAACAACACGCCGCGCCAGATCAATATCCTGCGTGCGCTCGGCGCCGAGCCGCCTGTCTACGCGCACCTGCCGACCGTGCTGAACGAGCAGGGCGAGAAGATGAGCAAACGGCATGGCGCGATGAGCGTGATGGGCTACCGCGACGCGGGCTATCTGCCAGAGGCCGTGTTGAACTATCTCGCGCGTCTGGGCTGGTCGCATGGCGACGCGGAGATTTTTTCGCGGGAGCAACTGATCGAATGGTTCGATCTCGAGCACCTCGGTAAGTCGCCGGCTCAGTACGACCACGCCAAGCTCAACTGGCTGAACAACCACTACATCAAGGAAGCGGACAACGCGCGTCTCGCCGATCTGAGCAAGCCGTTCTTCGCGGCGCTCGGCATCGACGAAGCGACGCTCGCGAAGGGCGCGGATCTGGCGGCGGTGATCGGGCTGATGAAGGATCGCGCGTCGACGGTGAAGGAGATCGTGGACAACGCCGCGATGTTTTATCGCGAACCGAATCCTGATGCCGACGCGCTCGCACAGCATGTGACGGACGTCGTGCGTCCCGCGCTCGCGGATCTCGCTACGGCATTGAAGACCTGCGAGTGGACGAAGGAGGGTATCGCCGCCTCGTTGAAGGCGACGCTCGGCGCGCACAAACTGAAGATGCCGCAGCTCGCGATGCCCGTGCGTCTGCTGGTGGCAGGCACGACGCATACGCCGTCCATCGATAGCGTGCTGATGCTGTTCGGTCGCGACGTGGTCGTGAGCCGCATCGAAAAGGCGCTTGCCTGAACAGGCGAAGCGGGGCCGCCGGAGATCGTTGCGCGGCCTCGCAAAAAAATTGTAGAAAGCGACTCAAGAGGTATTTACAAAGCGAAATTTGCTCACTACAATCTCGCTTCTGTTCTGCAAGGGGGTATAGCTCAGCTGGGAGAGCGCTTGCATGGCATGCAAGAGGTCAGCGGTTCGATCCCGCTTACCTCCACCATCAGAGCAGAGTGAAGTCTTCCGGTTAGCCGGAAGTTGTAGAAAAAAGACTTCACAAACGGTAGTAAAGTTGTTAGAATGGCGGTCTTCGCTGCTGATGAATGAAGTTAGCAGCAAGAACGAGACAGATCTGAAAAGATTATGTCCCCTTCGTCTAGAGGCCTAGGACATCACCCTTTCACGGTGAGTACAGGGGTTCGAATCCCCTAGGGGACGCCAAAATACTGGCGTTGCTTGAGATTCAAGTAATGCGCTTGCGAGAAGTAACCGACGCTCGCAAGTCAGGTAGCAAGACTGGAGTGGTAGTTCAGTCGGTTAGAATACCGGCCTGTCACGCCGGGGGTCGCGGGTTCGAGTCCCGTCCACTCCGCCAGATTAAGCCCGTTCGGTGAGCGGGCTTTTTCGTTAAAGGTGTAAGCAGTAGCATGTGAAGTACGTTGTCCCCTTCGTCTAGAGGCCTAGGACATCACCCTTTCACGGTGAGTACAGGGGTTCGAATCCCCTAGGGGACGCCAAAATACTGGCGTTGCTTGAGATTCAAGTAATGCGCTTGCGAGAAGTAACCGACGCTCGCAAGTCAGGTAGCAAGACTGGAGCGGTAGTTCAGTCGGTTAGAATACCGGCCTGTCACGCCGGGGGTCGCGGGTTCGAGTCCCGTCCGCTCCGCCAGAAATAAGAAGCCCGCTGAATTGTCAGCGGGCTTTTTGTTTTGCGCTTATCTTGCTTACCATTCGACACCGCTTGCAAAGGCAGCCAGGTCGCCGGGTGCGCCGCCGTGGGGCAAACAGCCATTGCCAGCGAGGTCCGCGTGTCTTAACGTTGAGCGGACCGACTCTTTCGTCCTTGCACGATGCTCGACCCGACTGACGATCCATCTCCCTTCCATTTGCGCAAGGCCAGCATGGACGACTTCTCGTTTGCCGAGGCGCTGACGCGCAACAACATGGGCGGGTACTACCGCCGGCATCACCTCGTGTGGCGCAGCGATCTGTTTCTGGCGAGCTGGCGGGAGTCGGAAAATTTCATTCTCGAAGCGGACGGCGAGCGGATCGGCGTATTGCGCATCACGGAAGAGGGTGACTCGCTGCATATCCGCGACGTGCAGATCGCCGAGGGGCATCGGCGGCGCGGCGCGGGCACCTATCTGCTGAATACGTCGCACCGTTGGGCGCGCGCCCGCGGTCTCTCCGAACTGCAGTTGCGCGTATTCGTCGACAACCCTGCGGCGCGACTCTATCAACGGATGGGCTACCGGCTCGCCGGCCCACGACTCGCGCAGCTCGGCTCGATCCGGCACATGGCCCGGCGCGTCTGAGGACGTTGCGGGCGCATCGACTGCGTACTTCCGCTCGTCGCGGCAGCCCATTTGATCAACGCTGTTCGTCCTGATCGTCGTCTTCGTCCCGCTCCCGTTCGTCACGCCTATGCTCCGCGCCTCGCACCATGAATGCCCGTGGACTTTCGCCGAACGCGCGCCGGAACATCGCGGAAAACGCACTCTGACTCTGGTAGCCCAGCTCCCGCGCGACGTGCGACAGCGGCCACCCCTGACTGAGCAAGGGGATCGCGCGAGCCAGCACGGCTTGCTGACGCCATTGCGAAAAGCTCACCCCAAGTTCCTGACGAAAAAGCCGCGCGATGGTGCGCGTGCTCGCACCCGCCGTCGACGCCCATCGCTCCAGTGACTCCGTATTCGCGGGATCGGCCAGCACCGCCTCGCACAACGCACGCAGACGTTTTTCCGTCGGCATGGGCACGGATAGCGGCAGAGGCTGCGACCGGGTGATTTCGTCGAGCGCCAGCGAGCCGAGCAGGCGTTCGCGGCCGGGTGGCAAGCCGGGCGTGTCCAGCGAGGCAATGACCTCGCGCAGCAGCCCCGAGACTTCGACGACCCGGCACGCGTCCAGTCCCGGCGGCACGACCGTCTCGTTGACATAAAGCGTGCGCAAAAAGGCCTCTTCGACGATGGTCACTTCGTGCAGCACGTACGGCGGCACCCAGATTGCGCGCGACGGCGGCACCATCCACGTCGTGCCGGACGTGCCCACCCGCAGTACGCCGCGCGACGCATACGCGACTTGCGCCCACGCGTGGGTGTGCCGCGCGATGCGCACGCCAGCCGGCATGGGCCGCGAGCGCACGCGGATAGGATGCGTCGGGGTGGGCGCGAACTCCGGCGGAATGTCGGCGAAATCGACGCGCGTCGACATTTCGGCGGACGCATTTGTGGCGGGCGGCGTCGCGCGGGTAGTGGATGGGGCGGCTTCAGTCATGGCGTAACGGAGTGGGCGGCAGCGAATCTGCCGTATGACGCTTGTCATTGTAGGGTCGTGCAGGTCATCCGAACATTGGCCGAATGGACGATGCGACATCGAAAAGATGGCACGGCATAATGCTCCCGATTCCTTTCGTCAACGGGAGAAGCTCATGAACTTTGCCACAGCCGACTTGTGCGACGCGCACGAAGATCAGCTAGCCGCCGGCACGTTGCGCGTGCTCGATCCCGTCTTCAGCCGTTTCGGGCGCGCGTCATGTTTCGGCGGCGAGGCTGTCACGCTCAAGGTGTTCGAAGACAACACGCTGGTGCGCGCCACGCTCGAAGAAAAGGGCGCAGGCCGTGTGCTGGTGATCGACGGAGGCGGCAGTCTGCGTTGCGCGCTGGTCGGCGGCAATCTGGGCAAGCTTGCCGAGAAGAATGGCTGGGCAGGCATCGTCGTGTTCGGTTGCGTGCGCGACGTGCTCGAACTGAACGAATGCAACATCGGCATCGTCGCTCTCGCGACCCATCCGCAGCGCAGCGAGAAGCGCGGCGGCGGAGAGCGCGATGTGCCCGTGCGTTTGCCCGGCTCGGCCGTGCGGCCGGGCGAATGGGTGTATGCGGACGGCGACGGGGTACTGGCGGCGAGCGCACCGCTCATGTAAGGCGTCGCGTCATGAATGGATGGTGTCTGAACGGAGGGTAGTGAACTGATGCAAAACGTCTTTGTATATGGCACTTTGCGTGCCGGTGAGATCAATGACATTGGCGCGGCGGCGGCGCGTAACGACATCGCTTCGCCGACGCTGGTCGGCCCGGCCACCTTGCGTGGCCGTTTGTTCGATTTCGGCGCGTACCCGGGCCTGGTGCCCGACGACGCCGGCGTGCACGTGCGCGGCGACGTCTACGCGATCGACGACGAACTCGTCGCCGTGCTCGATGAGATCGAGCAGGTGTATCCGGGCATCGAGGGGCTGTTCATGCCGCGTGAAGTGACCGTCGACGTCGAAGGCACGCCCGTCACGTGCCGTTACTATCCCGTGCAGCGGGACGCTGTCAAAGGACTGCCGGAGATACGCAGCGGCGATTGGGTCGAGCACCGGCGTTCGAACGGGCGCTAAGGGCCGCGCCGCAATCGGCAGGACGCAGTCTATAAAAGAATGGCCCAGCAGGCATGACGCCCGCCAGGCCATCCCGGTCGGTCAACCATCGAGCAGTGGTGTTGCTCAGAGTTCTTCGTAAAGCGGCAGCGTCAGGAACTCGGTGAAATTCTCCGACGTCGACATGTCGCTGAAGATCTGCGCGGCGCGATCGTACGGCTTCGTATCGCCAGTAATCGCGGCCTTGACCTTGTCGAGTTCCTGCGCCGTCAGGTCGCGCACGAGTCCGGCCGTCACCTTGCGGCCATCGTCGAGCTTACCCTTCGGCGAGCGGATCCACTGCCACACCTGCGAGCGCGAGATTTCCGCCGTCGCCGCGTCTTCCATCAGGTTGTGAATGGGGACGCAGCCATTGCCCGCGAGCCACGAGCCGAGGTAGTGGATGCCGACGTTGATGTTGTTGCGCAGTCCTGCCTCGGTGATGGGCGCTTCCGGACGGAAATCGAGCAGATCCTTGCCCGTCACCTGGACGTCGACGCGTTGCTTGCCGATCTGGTTCGGCTTGTCGCCGAGCACCTTCACGAATTCTTCCATCGCGATGGGCACGAGTCCCGGGTGCGCAACCCAGCCGCCGTCGTAGCCGTCCGTCGCGTCGCGTGCCTTGTCCGAGCGCACGCCTGCCATCGCCTTGTCGTTCGCGGCCGCATCGCTTTTGATCGGAATCAGCGCGCTCATGCCGCCGATGGCAGGCGCTTTGCGGCGGTGGCACGTCTTCAGAAGTTGCAACGCGTACGCGCGCATGAAAGGCACGGTCATCGTGATCTGCGAACGGTCAGCCAGGCAGAAGTCCTTGTCGTTCTTGAACTTCTTGATTGCAGAGAAGATGTAGTCCCAACGCCCAGCGTTCAGACCCGAGCTGTGTTCACGGAGTTCGTACAGGATCTCATCCATTTCGAACGCAGCGAGGATCGTTTCGATCAGTACGGTCGCGCGAATCGTGCCGCGCGGCACACCCACGGCTTCCTGAGCGGCGACGAAGATATCGTTCCACAGGCGCGCTTCGAGATGGCTCTCCAGCTTCGGCAGATAGAAGTAGGGGCCGGTGCCGCGCGACAGTTGCTCCTTCGCGTTGTGATGCAGGAACAACGCGAAGTCGAAGATGCCGCCCGACACGCGCTGGCCATCGACGCTCACATGCTTCTCGTCGAGATGCCAGCCGCGCGGCCGAACGATCAGCGTCGCGATTTTGTCGTTCAGCTGGTACGACTTGCCGTTCTGTTCCAGCGCGATGGTGCGGCGCACGGCTTCCTTCAGGTTGATATGGCCGGTGATCTGGTTGTCCCAGCTCGGCGCATTCGAATCCTCGAAGTCGGTCATGTAGGAGTCCGCGCCCGAGTTCAGCGCGTTGATGATCATCTTGCGATCGACGGGACCCGTGATCTCCACGCGGCGGCATTGCAGGTCCTGCGGCAGCGGGGCGATCGTCCAGTCGGCTTCGCGGATGTTCTTCGTTTCCGCGAGGAAATCGGGGCGCTCGCCCGCGTCGAGACGCTGGGCCCGCTCGGCGCGCGCCTTCAACAGTTGCTGGCGACGCGGCTCGAACGTCCGGTGCAGGCTGGCAACGAGCTCGAGCGCTTGCGGCGTCAGAATCGCTTCGAAGCCGGGCTTGATCTCACCGGTAATTTTCATGCCCTGCGGGAGCGACAACGTGTTCGCCATGATTTCTCCTTGGTCGGTCAGTTTCAAAAATGCGTGGTGATGCCACTGCGTTGCTTCACGGGGTTGGCTGCCGTCACGTGCCAGGGCTGTGGCGCGCGGGGCGGCTTGCCCCCCGTTTCGCTGGTTTTGCGGGCGGCGTCTGGTGCTCGATAAACGTCATCAGATCGCTCATGCTCGTGCCTGTGCCGTGCGGCGTGACGCCGAGTTCTTCGGCGGGCGCGCCCTGGCGGTTCAACCAGAACACGGTGTAGCCGAACCAGTTCGCACCGCTCGCGTCCCAGCCGTTCGACGACACGAATACGATCTCGCGCGCGGCCACGCCGAACGCCTGCGTGCCGAGCGCATAGGTCGCGGGCGCAGGCTTGAATGCGCGCACGGCGTCGACCGACAGCACGTGATCGAACAGTCCCGACATGCCCGCGCTCTTCACCGCGATGTCGAGCATTTGCGGGTTGCCGTTCGACAGGATCGCGAGACCGATCGGCGCGTGGCGTCCCGCCGTGCGCGCGTCGCGCAACTGGCGCAACGCGGGCAGCACGTCGGGAAATGCCGACAGGCACGCGTATTCGTCCATCAGGCGTTTTTCACCCGCCGCGTTCAGCGCGAGGCCGAGCTTGCGCGCGGAGAAACGCAGCGCGTCGAGCGTGATGTTCCAGAACGGCTGGTAGCGTGCGCCGGCGGGATCGGAGGCGGTGCGCAGCTGCGTGTATTCGATCTGTTTTTGCCGCCACAACTGCGAAAGCGCATCGCCGTGGCCCGGAAACATCTGCTCCGCGGCAGCGACGACGGAATGCACGTCGAACAGCGTGCCGTATGCGTCGAAAATCACTGCCTTGGGTAAGAGTGTCGTTGTGGCCGACATTGCCTTGCGCTCCATCAGAGGTCAGGATCGATTCTATTCGTGACGGCTTGTGCTAAAAAAGACTCTAAAGATCACTTGATCTTTTACTTTCATCAACCTAATCTGACGCCACTTCTTATTCGTGCGCGATCGACGCGCGCCATCATCCGCCGTGGACCGATTCAAACAGATCGAGACCTTCGTGACCGTCGCGGCGCGTGGCAGCCTGTCGGCGGCGGCCCAGTCCGAAGGCGTCGCACCTGCCATCATTGGGCGTCGCATCGACGCGCTCGAGGAGCGGCTGGGCGTCAAGTTGCTGGTGCGCACCACGCGCCGTATCACGCTGACCTACGAAGGCTCGGCGTTTCTCGAAGACTGTCAGCGCATCATTCACGACATGCAGAATGCCGAGGCGAGCGTGTCGGCGGGCGGCGTGAAGGCGAGCGGCCATCTGCGCGTGTCGGCACCGGCAGGATTTGGGCGGCGGCATGTCGCGCCGCTCGTGCCCGCGTTCACCGTCGCGCATCCCGACGTGTCGATTTCTCTCGATCTGTCCGATCGCATGGTCGATCTCGTTAACGAAGGATTCGACTGCGCGATACGGCTCGGCGAATTGCCTGACTCGTCGCTTGTCTCGTTGAGACTCGGTGAGAACAAGCGCGTATGCGTGGCATCGCCGACTTACCTTGCGCACCGCGCGGCGCCGCAGACGCTCGCCGATCTCGCGCATCACAACTGTCTCGCGCTCGGCGCAAGCGCGAACCAGCAGCGCGGCTGGGTGTTCCAGCAGGGCGACAAGGTCGTCACGATCAAGGTGTCGGGCACGATGGAATGCTCGGACGGCGCGGTGCTTCACGAATGGTGTCTGGAAGGCTATGGGCTCGCGTGGCGCTCGTGGTGGGAAGTCGGCATGGACATCGCGGCGGGGCGCCTCGTCAGCGTGCTCGACGAATTCGCCGCGCCGCCCATCGGCATTCACGCGGTGTTCCCGCAACGGCGGCATCTGCCGCTGCGCGTGCGTCTTTTTCTCGATTTCCTCAAGCATACGTACGGCAATCCCGCGTATTGGGGCTGAGCGCGGCGCGCGCCGTGCTGCGAAGCCCAGATGGCGCGCGGGTTTCCGATATGCGGACATGCCCGCACGCGCCGCTTGCGCGACTTTTCGGCGCACTACAATCGTTTTGACGGCCCGCCGCGCGGCATCGCGACCGCTGCGGCGCAGGCGGTTGCACGCGCATACCGGTATTCGCGTTCCTGCTTGCCAGGCCGCGAGACGCGAATCGCATGCGCGCGCATTCCACACCTGCAGTCGACGACGGAGGGCACCATGTTCAAGCACATCCTCGTTCCGACGGATGGTTCGGACCTGTCGAAGAAGGCGATCGACGGGGCGATCGATCTCGCCCAGGCCGTCGGCGCGCGCGTGACTGCGTACGCGTGCCTGCCGCAATATCCGTACTCGCCGTTTTCCGAAGTCGTGATCGAGCCGCCCGTGGACTTCCAGGACCGCAGCGAGCGCGAAGCGCGCCAGCATCTGCAGGAAGTCGAGGAGGCCGCGCGCGGTGCGGGTGTCGAATGCACGAGCCAGACGAGCGTGCATCCGTCGCCGTATCTGGGCATCATCGAAGCGGCCGAGTCGGGCGGCTGTGACGTGATCTTCATGGCGTCGCATGGGCGGCGGGGGCTCGGGAGTCTGCTGATCGGCAGCGAGACGCAGCGCGTGCTCACACATACGAAAATTCCCGTGATTGTGTATCGGTGATCGGCGCTCTCGGCCGTCGTCTTTGTGGATGCCGGGTCTTCGCCCGGTGTGTCTGAAAAACGCGCGCCAGCGGATCGCCGGCGCGCGAATTCATGACGTCGGCAGCCTTGATCGGGCTGACCGACGAATGCGTCCTTTCGGTTCTCTCAGATTCGTCTCATTCATATCGGGCGTCATGGACAGACCACCCGAACTTCCTCCCTGGAAGTATTGGAAACCGGCCCTCTTCGGGGCCGTTTTTTACGATGCTGCGAGTGAGAAGCGCGTATCTTCTTGCCGCTGACACCCGTCGACGTCGAAGGACGGCAGACGTTTCAGGCGACCTTCTTGTTGTCGAAGAACTGTTCGTCTTCCGTCGAACCGTGCAGGGCCGTCGTCGACGCATCGCGCTCAACCGTCTGCGTGACGGCGTCGAAGTAGCCCGTACCGACTTCGCGCTGATGTTTCACGGCCGTGAAGCCCTTTTCGGCGGCGGCGAACTCGGCCTGCTGCAGTTCGACGAACGCGCTCATCTGCTGGCGCGCATAGCCGTGGGCGAGGTTGAACATCGAGTAGTTCAGCGCGTGGAAGCCCGCCAGCGTGATGAACTGGAACTTGTAGCCCATCGCGCCGAGTTCCTTCTGGAACTTGGCGATCGTCGCGTCGTCGAGGTTCTTCTTCCAGTTGAACGACGGCGAGCAGTTGTACGACAGCATCTTGCCGGGGAACTGCTTGTGGATCGCTTCGGCGAATTTCTTCGCGTATTCGAGATCCGGCTTGCCCGTCTCGCACCAGATCAGGTCGGCGTACGGCGCATAGGCGAGACCGCGCGACACGGCTTGCTCGAGGCCCGGCCTGGTGCGGAAGAAGCCTTCCACCGTGCGTTCGCCCGTGAGGAACGGCTTGTCGTTGTCATCGACGTCCGACGTGATCAGATCGGCGGCTTCCGCGTCGGTGCGGGCGATCAGCACGGTCGGCACGCCGCAGACGTCGGCGGCCAGACGCGCGGCCGTCAGCTTCGCGACATTTTCGCGGGTCGGCACGAGCACCTTGCCGCCCATGTGGCCGCACTTCTTGACGGACGCCAACTGGTCTTCGAAGTGCACACCGGCCGCGCCCGCTTCGATCATCGCCTTCATCAGTTCGAACGCGTTCAGCACGCCGCCGAAACCGGCTTCCGCGTCCGCGACGATCGGCGCGAAGTAATCGATATACCCTTCGTCGCCGGGATTCTTGCCTTCCGACCATTGAATCTGGTCAGCGCGTGTGAGCGTGTTGTTGATGCGCTTCACGACGAGCGGCACCGAGTTCGCCGGATACAGCGACTGGTCGGGATACATTTCGCCTGCCACGTTGGCGTCGCCAGCGACCTGCCAGCCCGACAGATAGATTGCCTTCAGGCCGGCCTTGACCTGCTGCATCGCCTGGTTGCCCGTCAGCGCGCCGAGCGCGTTCACGAACGGCTGCTCGTGCATGTCGTTCCACAGCTTTTCAGCACCGCGGCGGGCAATGGTGTGTTCGGCTTGCAGCGAGCCACGCAGGCGCACCACGTCGTCCGCCGTGAAGCCGCGCTTGATGCCTTTCCAGCGACTGTCCGTTTCCCATTGCTGTTGAAGCTGCTTTGCCTGTTCGTTGCGCGTCATGGTGTGCTCCTTTTGCCTTGTAAGAGGGTTCGCTGGACTCGTGACCTCCGCGAGGCGAGACCGCCGGCGGCGTTCCGTTTCGTGAAGTCTTATATAAGAGTCTAGGCAAAAGACATTGGGCGGGCCAGACACCATCGAAGCTTTTTCGGTGTTTTTTATTTGATGTTTTTCAACGGGTTACGTTAGTCATTTCACAATAAGAAATGAAATTTTCCATGTTGCAACAGCGCTTGTTGTGCCGTGCAACACGATTTTTTACGACGCAAAAAAATTTTTCGCATCGTGAAATAACGACGGGGACGAAAAAAAACCGACGCCGGAACGTCGGTTTTTCGGGATGCAGCAGATTTTCGCCAGTGCGTACCGGGCGCCGTGAGGGCGCCCGTGCGGACAATCAGTCGCCGCGGCGCGTGTTGCGCGGGCCGTCGTTGCGGCGAGCGCCGTAGCCGCCGTCGCGCGAGAAACCGCCTTCGCGATTGCCGCCGCGATAGCCGCCTTCGCGGTTACCGCCGCCGAAGCCGCCTTCACGCGAACCGCCTGCCGGCTTGTTGCCCCAGCTGCGGCCACCGCCGCTGCCGGCTTCGCGCGGCGCGCCGAAGCCGCCGCCATTACCGCCTTCACGGGCGCCATAGCCGCCGCCGTTGCCGTCACGCGAACCAGCGTAGCCCGGCTTGCCGCCGCCGCTGCCGAAGCGTCGGCCGCCATTTCCGCCGCCCGGACGGCCACGGCCGCCGCCGAAACCGCCGCGACCGTTGGCCGGCGGTGACTTACGCGGCTCGAAGCCTTCGACGACGTTGACGGGCAGCGGCGAACGCACGAAACGCTCGATGCGCTTCAGCGCGCCCTGTTCCGCGTGATGCACGAGGCTCACCGCGATGCCCGAGCGGCCCGCGCGGCCCGTACGGCCGATACGGTGCACGTAGTCTTCGGCGAACTTCGGCAGGTCGTAGTTGAACACGTGGGTGATGCCGGGGATGTCGATGCCGCGCGCAGCGACGTCGGTAGCCACCAGCACGCGCACGCGGCGCTCGCGCAGCGCGCGGATCGTGCGGTTACGCGCGCCTTGCGGCAGGTCGCCGTGCAGCGCAGCCGATTCGAAACCGGCATCGGCCAGACGGCCGGCCAGCGAGTCGGCGTCGCTCTTGGTCGCCGTGAAGACGATGGCCTGGTCGAGGCCGTCGGCGCGCAGCAGATGGTCGAGCAGACGATCCTTGTGATCGCGGTCGTCGACGTAATGCACGGTTTGCGCGATGTTCGTGCGCTGTTCCATGCGCTGGACGATCTCGATACGCTCCGGATCCTTCAGCAGACGGCCCGTCAGCGAACCGATCTTGCCGTCGAGCGTGGCCGAGAACAGCATGGTTTGACGCGTCGCGGGCGTCGCGGCGACGATCGTCTCGATGTCGTCGATGAAGCCCATGTCGAGCATACGGTCGGCTTCGTCGAGCACCAGCATCTGCAGTTGCGACAGGTCGATACGGCCGCGTTCCAGATGGTCGAGCAGACGGCCCGGCGTGGCAACCAGGATTTCGGGGTTCTTCGCCAGCAGCATCAGCTGCTGGCCGTAGGCGACGCCGCCCAGAATGCTGACGGTGCGCAGGCGCTTGAGGTGCTTGCCGTACGTGGACGCTGCCGTCGTCACCTGCATCGCGAGTTCGCGAGTCGGCGTGAGGACGAGCAGGCCCGGACGCGCGACGGGCATCGGACGGCGGCCACGGCCACCCGCGGCGCTGTCGCTGCGCGGCTCGCGCGGTTGGCTGGCCTGGGCTTTTTGCAGCTGTGCGAAACGCTCGATCGCGGGCAGCATGAACGCCGCCGTCTTGCCCGAACCCGTCGGGCTCGAGACCAGCAGATCGCGGCCCGCGATGCCGGCGGGGATGGCGCGCTGCTGGACGGGCGTCGGCGTCTTGTAGCCGGCTGCCGTCAGCGCAGAGACGATATCCGCCGACAGACCCAGCTCAGCGAACGTCGGGCCTTCAGCTTCAACGGCTTGCACGGCCGTTTCCGGCGTGTCGAGACCGAGGGCTTGTTCGGCGATGGCGTTCAGCGGGCTGGTGGTATTGCTCGAAGTCATGAGAATCCTTGAAACATGGGAAATAACACGTCGGCGCCAATCGGCATACCCAAGTCGTCGGATTCAGCGAGCAAAAAATCAGCGAGCAAATCGAAAAACGGGGGCAACTCGCAACAATGAAGGCGAGTTTCTCGTTAGAAGCTGTATCGAATGCGACATGCCGGAATTGGCGTGCCGCCAGCCTGGACTTGACGGCCCGTAGGGCCATGCAGGAGGGGACAGGTTCTAAACTGGATTGGAGCAAAACGCTACGAGACGCTTTTCCGCAGCGTCGCCGGAACAGGCCGGACATAAGCGGTGAAGCGCAGTCAGCATTGTACCGAATTTTGCTGCACCGCGCCACCATTAAGAACTTTCTGAACGAAGATGGCTGATTCGTGGGACGAATAGATGCTCAGCCGTGCCTTCAATGCCGGCCGTATCAGGCGGCCGTGCCGTTTTTCAGCGACTCGACCAGCTCGACATATTGCTGGCGCGCGGTTTCCTGCGACGTGCCCTGCAGCGCGGCCCACGCGTCGTATTTGTACTTGCCGACGATATCCGTAAAGCCGGGCTTGTCGCCGTGCACGTCGCCGTCGGTGGCCTGCTTGAAGAGCGCGTACAGGCGCAGCAGCGTGAGATTGCCCGGACGCTCCGGCAGTTGCTTCACGTCTTCCTGTGCCTTGGCGAAGAGACCGTCCACGTCGCTCATCAGATTCTCCATGCTTTATTCGAGATAGGGCGTCGATCATAACAAGCGACGCGCGGCGCGCGGTCACGCGGGGCTGGAGCGATCCTTCCAAACGCCGGGCGCGGATGGGCTTTTGTTCGCATCCGGCGACGCAGGGTGCCGCATTACAATAGCGGTCATGACGAAAACCGTGCTGCTTACCCTCGATACTTCGACCGAATTCTGCTCGGTCGCACTCCTGTCCGCCGAATCCGCCGACGCTGCGTCACCGGCCGGTCCGCGCGCGCCTGCGTCCGCGCCGCGTGTGTGGACGCGCCACGAGGCGACGGGCGCGGTCTCCAGCGCACGGCTTCTTCCCGCGATCCGCGAACTGTTCGACGAAGCGGGCCTCGCGCTCGCCGATTGCGACGCGATCGGGTTCGGTGCTGGTCCCGGCTCGTTCACGGGTCTGCGCACCGCGACGGGCGTCGCGCAGGGCCTCGCGTTCGGGCTGGACTGCCCGGTGGTGCCCGTCGGCACGTTGCTCGCGTGTGCCGAAAGCGCGCGGCTGCGCGATCCGTCGGTGACGCGCGTGCTTGCCGCGCTCGACGCCCGCATGGACGAGGTCTATTGGGCCGACTACGCGTGGGACGACGGCGCGGGCGAATGGCACACGGTTCATCCCGCGTCGCTTGGCGCGCCGGATGCGCTGACGTTGCCGGATCAGCCGTTCACGCTCGCGGGCAATGCCGCAGCTGCGTTCGGCGAGCGTCTGACGGCGGCGTCGGCGGCGCGCAGCGTCGATCGGGAAGCGGTGCCGCACGCCTTGCCGGTTGCGTTCGCCGCGCTGCGGGCGTTCCGCGCGGGCCGCACGCTACCCGCCGACCAGGCCGCGCCGGAATACATCCGCGACAAGGTCGCGCAGACCACGGAAGAGCGCATGGCCGCGAAAGCGGCGCAAGTGCGGGCCGCGGCAGCGCTGACGGGTCAGCCGGGCAACGAGTCCCAGCCGGGTAAAACGGATAAAACGGGCCGGTCGGCCCAAACCGCGCACGACGAGGGCACGCGATGAGTGGTGTGTTGCTGGCGGACCGCTACATGTCGCCAATGACGGAAGGCGATCTCGATGAGGTCGCCGCCGTCGAAAAGCTCGCGTATGAATTTCCATGGAGCCGGGGCAACTTCGAAGACTCGCTACGCAACGGTTACTTTGGCATGTGCCTGCGGCACGTGACGGGTACGCTGATCGGCTATTGCGTGCTGATGCCCGTCGTCGATGAAATGCATCTGCTGAACCTGTGTGTCGCGCCCGTGGCGCAGCATGCGGGCGCGGGGCTCGCACTGCTGCGCGAAGCCGTGCGCATCACGCGCGGCGAGAAGCTCGCGGGCATGCTGCTCGAAGTGCGGCCGTCGAACCATCGCGCGATCAAGCTGTACGAGCGCTTTGGCTTCACGTCGATTGGCCGTCGCAAGAACTATTATCCGGCGCGGCATCGCAGTCGGGAGGACGCCATCGTCATGCGTTTCAGTTTCGCAAAGGAGGGCGCAGATGGCGCTGCATGAATCTGCAATGGAAGAACTCGGCCTGGCGCCGATGTGGGTGCGTCGCGGGATCACGCAAGGCGCGGCAGACCAGCCTCCACCCGTAATCTCCGCCGATGCCGTGGTGAGCCAAGCGCCGCTTGCGCGCGCCGATCGGGACGCGGCTGGTAGCAACCAGGCGGTTCGCGCGGAAGCAACGGGTCCGATCGAAGCGCAATCGGGCACTGCAATGCCGGGTGACATCGTTGAGCCTGCAATCAAACCCGTTGCGCGAGCCGAAGCGCAAGGGGCGCCTGCACCCCAATCCCGCCGCGCGCCGCCACCCGCAGCCGACACGCCATCGCCGCCGGCCGACGACGACTTCGCCTGGTTCGACGACCTTCCCGCCGAACCGCCGTCGCCTGCGTCCGAGGTCGAAGCCAGAGCGGACAGCCCCGCGCAGCCCGCCATCGATACGCTCGACTGGCCCGCGCTCGAAGCTCGCGTGTCGGCATGCGAACGCTGCCGTCTGTGCGAGCGGCGCACGAACACGGTGTTCGGCGTCGGCGATCGCGAAGCCGACTGGATGCTGATCGGCGAAGCGCCAGGCGAGAACGAGGACAAGCAGGGCGAACCGTTCGTCGGTCAGGCGGGCAAGCTGCTCGACAACATGCTGCAATCGCTCGATCTCGCGCGCGGCACGAACGTCTACATCGCCAATGTGATCAAGTGCCGGCCGCCTGGCAACCGCAATCCGGAACCGGACGAGGTCGCGCGCTGCGAGCCGTATCTGCAACGCCAGGTCGCGCTCGTGAAGCCGAAGCTGATCGTGGCGCTTGGGCGTTTCGCCGCGCAGAGTCTGCTGAAGACGGAGGCGAGCATCTCGTCGCTGCGCGGACGCGTTCACGAATACGAAGGCGTGCCCGTCATCGTTACTTATCATCCCGCGTATCTGCTGCGCAGCCTCGGCGACAAGGCGAAGTCCTGGCAGGACTTGTGCCTCGCTCGCGACACCTGGCGCAACGCAGCCGCGCAAGGAGAAGCGGCGAAATGAGCGAGGACGCCGGGCCGGCCGCCTCACTCGATGCGCCGTCAACGGTCCGGCTCGATGCGCTGGCCGATGCCGCCGTACGCGACATCGCGTGGTTGCTGTTCAGTCCCGGTCTGTTGCGCGCCCAACGGCCACCCGGCGTGCTCGCGACGCCGTTCGAATCGCCCGATGAAGTCGCTGCGTCGCTGGACTGGCTCGAAGCGCAGGATGCCGACCCCGCCGCGTTGCATCGGCATATCGCGGCGGCGCGCGTGACGCGCCTCGGGCGCTACGCCGAGTGCCTGCTCGGATGGTTTCTGCAGCAGGGCCCGGCGGCCCACCTGATTGCGGCGAACGTCGCGCTGCGCCGCGCGGGCGTGACGCTAGGCGAATGCGATTTTCTCGTCGAGACGCAGGCGGGCAGGCGGCTGCATTGGGAACTGGCTGTCAAATGCTATCTGCACGCGGGCGATGGCCGCGGCGAGCTGGCCGATTACGTGGGCCCGAATCTGCAGGACCGCTTCGATCTGAAGCTCACGCATCTGCTCGATCATCAACTGCCGCTCAGTGCGCGCGAAGAGTTTGCGTCGCTCGGACATCGGGGGCCGTGGGCGCCGCAGATGTTCGTCAAGGGCTGGCTGTTCTATCGGAATGGACGCGCGGAGCGCGATCCCGTCGAAATCGATCCGGCGCACGCGCGCGGCTGGTGGACGACGCGCGCCGACTGGGCGTCGTTTGCCGGCACGCAGGCCGATGCGTGGATGCTGCTGCCCAGGCTCGAATGGCTCGCACCGCGCGTGCGTGATGGGCGTCACGCGCCGGGTTTCATGTCAGCGGCTGCGCTCGCGCAGCAACTCGCGCAACAGACCGGCCCCACGATGGTCGCGGCGTTCGTCGAGCGTGCCGATGGACAGTGGACCGAGCGCTCGCGCGGCTTCATCGTGCCCGACGACTGGCCCGAGCGCGCGCAGGCATTTGCGCGCGAGCCGACGCGCCGCTGACCAGGCGCTCAGCGCCAGGGCGTCACCACCAGCGATAGAAATGATGCACCGGCCCGACGCCATGACCGACGTCGAGCCGGCCGCTCTGCTCGAGCGCGCCCGTCAACCAGACTTTCGCGTCGGCGACGGCGCTCGCGAGGTCGTCGCGCTGCGGAATCAGCGCCGCGATCGCCGACGACAGCGAGCAGCCCGTGCCGTGCGTATTCTTGACGGGCACGCGCGGTCCGGCGAGGCGCATCGTGCCGCTGTCCTGGATCAGCCAGTCGGGGCTGTCGGCAGCGGCGAGATGGCCGCCTTTCATCAGCACGGCGCGCGCGCCCAGCTTGCGTAGCGCTTCGCCCTGATCGACCATCGCGGCTTCGTCGGCCGCGCTCGATGTGCCGAGCAGCGCGGCCGCTTCCGGCAGGTTCGGCGTCAGCAGATCGGCGAGCGGCAGCAGTTCGCTGCGCACGGCGTCGACGGCTTCGGGCGCGAGCAGCGCGTGATTGCTCTTCGAGATCATCACGGTATCGAGCACCACGTGCTTCGGCTGGTGACGGCGCAGCGCATCGGCGACGGCGCGCACGATCGACGCGTTCGCCAGCATGCCGATCTTCACCGCGTCGATGCGGATGTCGTCGAATACGGCGTCCAGTTGCGCGGTGACGAAGCCGGGATCGGGCGTGTGGATGGCCGTCACGCCGCGCGTATTCTGCGCCGTCAACGCGGTGATCACGCTCGCGCCGTACGCGCCGAGCGCCGAGAAAGCCTTGAGATCGGCCTGAATGCCGGCGCCGCCGCCGGAGTCGGAACCGGCGATCGTCAGGACGTTGGGAATCGGTCGGGTCATGGAAGAACCTGAAAAGCGGAGCGCGCGTGACGCATTGAAAGAAGACGGATGCGCGGCGGCAGCCAAGGTGCGGCAGCGGCGGGTGTCAGCGCGGCGTCAGTGCCGCGCTTCGCCGATCAGCGACACGGAATCGAACGCGCGCTGGTTCGCCTGATGGCGACGCATCACGAGCCACATCATCACGCACACGAAGGTGCCGAACAGCACGATCACGATGGCGACGGGCACGTCGAGCCACACCAGCACGGCGTACAGGCACAGCATGACGAGCACGGAGAGATTCTCGTTGAAGTTCTGCACGGCGATCGAGTGACCCGCCGACAGCAGCACGTGCCCGCGATGCTGGAGCAGCGCATTCATCGGCACGACGAAGAACCCCGACAGCGCACCGACGATCATCAGGAAGATATAGGCAAAAATCAGATAACCGGGGACGTGCATCCTGCCGAAGTAAAAGCCCCAGTGAGTCGGAAACAGATGTTTCGTATAGAAGGCCATCAGCATCACCGCGATGCCCATGATGATGCCGACGGGCAGCACCGACAGCGACTTCTTCAGCGGCACGCGCGCGGCGGCGACCATCGCGCCCGCCGCGACGCCCACGGCGACGACGGCCTGCAGGATCGCGCCTTCCGACAGCGACATGCCGAGCGACACTTCTGCCCACTTCAGCACGATGAATTGCAGCGTCGCGCCGGCGCCCCAGAACAGCGTCGTGACGGCGAGCGAGATCTGGCCCAGCTTGTCGCGCCACAGCACGACGAAGCAGTCGGCGAAGTCGGTGATGAGCTTGATCGGGCCGTGTGCCTGGCGCGGATAGCGGGCGCCCGTGTCGGGAATGCGCAGATTGAAGAGCGCGGCGATAGCGTAGATCACGATGATGATGAGCATCGCGGCTTCCGCCGGCGTATGGATCGCGGCGGGCGTGTGCTTGATGATATGCGAGGCGATATGCGGGCTGATCAGCGCGCCGCCGAGCACGGTGCCGAGAATGATCGAGCCGACGGTCGTGCCTTCTATCCAGCCGTTGGCGGCGACGAGTCGGTCAGGCGGCAGCAGTTCGGTGAGAATGCCGTACTTGGCGGGCGAGTAGGCGGCGGCGCCAAAGCCGACGATGCCGTACGCCAGCAGCGGATGCGCGCCGATCAGCATCGCGAGGCAACCGACCACCTTGATCGTATTGGTCACGAACATCACACGGCCCTTCGGACGGGAATCCGCGAAGGCGCCGACAAAAGCCGCGAGCACGACGTACGACAGCACAAAAAACAGCTTGAGCAGCGGCGTCATCCAGTTCGGGGCGTGAAGATCTTTCAGCAGTGCAATAGCAGCGATCAGAAGCGCATTGTCGGCCAGCGACGAAAAAAACTGCGCGGCCATAATGGTGTAAAAACCTTTTTTCATCTGATGCGATGCTTTCCTCGCTGCGGTCTGTCCGCCCCGGCCGTGAGGTGTGCGTCCGGGCTTATTCCGTTCGAAATGGGTTGTGCGCACGGCTTTATATCACGAAAATAGCCGAATCCCGACTAGCAGAATCCTTGATCGCATTGTCGCGGTTGCCGCGGGAGCGTTACAAACGCCCTGTAAGCTGCTGATTCGACAATGTCTTTACGAAAATATCCCATGCCGCGCCCAGTCTCAGCCACGATTCATACCGCCGCTCTCGCCAATAACCTCGCCGTTGCCCGCCGTTACGCGCCGAAGTCCAAGATCTGGGCCGTCGTCAAGGCCAACGCCTACGGTCACGGGCTCGCTCGGGCGTTCCCAGGCCTGCGCGCAACCGACGGCTTTGGTTTGCTCGACCTCGAAGAAGCCGTGAAGTTGCGTGAATTGGGCTGGGCCGGCCCAATTTTGTTGCTCGAGGGCTTTTTCCGGCCGACGGATATCGACGTGATCGACCGCTACAGCCTCACCACGGCGCTGCATTCGGACGAGCAATTGCGCATGCTGGAAATGGCGCGGCTGTCCAAACCCGTCAATATCCAGCTGAAAATGAACAGCGGCATGAACCGGCTCGGCTATCTGCCCGAGAAGTTCCGCGCCGCGTGGGAGCGTGCGCGGGCCTGCCAGGGCGTGGGTCAGATCACGTTGATGACCCATTTCTCGGACGCCGACAGCGAGCGCGGCATCTCCCATCAGATGGAAGCGTTCGAGCGCGGTGCGCAGGGCATCGCGGGCGCGCGCAGCCTGTCCAATTCGGCCGCTACGCTCTGGTATCCGGAGGCGCATTTCGACTGGGTGCGCCCGGGCGTGATGCTGTACGGCGCGTCGCCGTCGGGCCTGAGCGCGGACATCAAGGACACGGGCCTGCAGCCGGCCATGACGTTGAGCTCGGAACTGATCGCTGTGCAGACCCTCGCGGAAGGCAGCACGATCGGCTACGGATCGATTTTCACCGCGCGCGCAGGCATGCGCATCGGCGTCGTTGCGTGCGGCTACGCGGACGGCTATCCGCGTGTCGCGCCGGAAGGCACGCCCGTGATCGTCGACGGCATCCGTACGCGGATCGTCGGGCGCGTGTCGATGGACATGATTACCGTCGACCTCACGCCCTGTCCGCAGGCGACCGTCGGCTCGCGCGTCGAGCTGTGGGGCGCGCAGTTGCCCATCGACGATGTCGCGCAGGCATGCGGCACGATCGGCTACGAGCTGATGTGCGCCGTCGCGCCGCGCGTGCCCGTGCGCGCCGAATGATCCCTATCCAGAACAACGAAGCATCACGACGCGTGACGAAACAAGTTGGCTAAACAGAAAACGTTGTACATCTGCACGGAATGCGGCGGGCAATCGCCGAAGTGGCAGGGCCAGTGCCCTGCATGTCATGCGTGGAACACGCTCGTCGAATCGGTCGCGGAGTCGCCTTCCGCGCACCGCTTCCAGGCGCTTGCCAAGAGCCAGCCGGTGCAGCGGCTGGCTGAAATCCATGCGTCGGACGTGCCGCGCTTTTCGACGGGCGTCGGCGAGTTCGATCGCGTGCTCGGCGGCGGACTGGTGGCGGGCGGCGTCGTGCTGATCGGCGGCGATCCGGGGATCGGCAAATCGACGCTGCTGTTGCAGTCGCTCGCGGAAATCGCCAGCGAGCGGCGGGCGCTCTATGTGAGCGGCGAGGAATCGGCGGCGCAGATTGCGTTGCGCGCGCAACGGTTGTCGCTGCTCGAACCGGGTTCGCACGCCAGCGAGCTGAAGCTGCTGGCCGAAATCCAACTGGAGAAAATCCAGGCGACCATCGCCGACGAAAAGCCGGACGTCGCCGTGATCGACTCGATCCAGACCATCTATTCGGAAGCGCTGACGTCGGCGCCGGGCTCGGTCGCGCAGGTGCGCGAGTGCGCCGCGCAACTGACGCGCGTCGCCAAGCAGTCCGGCACGGCCATCATCATGGTCGGCCACGTGACGAAAGAGGGCGCGCTGGCTGGTCCGCGCGTGCTCGAGCATATTGTCGATACCGTGCTGTATTTCGAAGGCGACACGCATTCGTCGTTCCGGCTGGTGCGCGCGTTCAAGAACCGCTTCGGCGCCGTCAATGAGCTGGGCGTGTTCGCGATGACGGAACGCGGCCTGCGCGGCGTCGCGAATCCGTCGGCGCTGTTCCTGTCGCAGCACGAGCAGATCGTGCCTGGCTCGTGCGTGCTGGTCACGCAGGAAGGCACGCGGCCGCTGCTGGTCGAAGTGCAGGCGCTCGTCGATGCGGCGAACGTGCCGAATCCGCGCCGGCTTGCCGTCGGCCTCGAACAGAACCGTCTCGCGATGCTGCTCGCCGTGCTGCACAAGCACGCGGGCATCGCCTGTTTCGATCAGGATGTGTTCCTGAACGCGGTGGGCGGCGTGAAGATCACCGAGCCGGCCGCCGACCTCGCCGTGCTGCTCGCGATTCATTCGTCGATGCGCAACAAGCCGCTGCCGAAGGGGCTGATCGTGTTCGGAGAAGTCGGATTGGCGGGCGAAATCCGGCCATCGCCGCGCGGTCAGGAACGTCTGAAGGAAGCCGCGAAACTCGGTTTTTCGATTGCGCTGATTCCGAAGGCGAATGCTCCGAAGCAAGCCATCGACGGATTGCAGGTGATCGCCGTCGAGCGTATTGAGCAGGCAATCGACCGTATCCGAACGCTCGAATAGCCGGCCCAGACGTTGGCGGATTGCGTCGGCTTTCTGTCGTAATCCGCTGTAAATTTCTCAACTGCGGCTGTAACCCAGGCGACTTTCGTTTTCCCTATCCTCGTGAAGTGGAATGTCACGAGCGGAAAAAGGAAGCGTCTTGAAACAGTCTCATGAATCCTCGGGCGAGTTTCTCTCGAACCTGCGCGGCTGTCGCGTATCCGCGCCCATTCAAGGGCTTTGGGGCGGCGGCTGCCGGATCGTCGAATGGATCGACACGACGGGGCAGATTTCGCGACGCGTGGTCGCGGAAGATGTGACGCCCGACGAGGTGCGGGCCACGATCCGGCACCACGTTGAAGGCCGCAAGCACCGGTTGATCGACGACGAGCGGGAGCCACGGCAGACCTTGCCGCGGCGCTAAGGTTTCCCCGCGCGGCTTTCGCTGAGTCCGTCGGGCGCCTCGTCGGACTCTGCGTCGCTCGCCTGCCGCTGCATCAGCGCCTCGCGCGCGGCCGCATTGAAGAGCGGATGGTGGGCGGCTTCCGCCGGCGTCAGCACGGGCGATACGCAGCAATCCAGCGGCACCAGCAGCGCGGCCCATTCGTCGAGCGTCCGCGCGGCAATCACGTCGGCCAGGTCCTTGATCAACTGCACCGCGTCCGGTCCGGCGATCGCCTGGCCGAGGCTCCAGTGGCGCGTCGCCCAGTCGGGGCGGTCGAGCGCCATGCACAGCGTTTCCCAGAATTTAAGTTCGAGCGCGCCGACGGCGAGCCAACGCCCGTCGAGCGTGCGATACAGGTTGTAGCAGGGCACGCCGCCGTTCAACAGGCTGCTGCCCGCGACGGGCGCCGTGCCGTCATTGGCGAGCGCGACTTGCGCGACGACGTTGTTCGCGTACGTGCAATGCGCCATCGACACATCGACGAACCGTCCATCGCCGCCGCGCGCCACGGCCCATAGCGCGGCAAGAATCTGGTTGACTGCCGACAGCGCGCCGCCGAGCAGATCGGCGATCTGGAAGTTGGGGACGATCGGCGCGCCGTCGCGCGAAGCCAACTGGTCGAGCACGCCCGCATAGCCGATGTAGTTCAGATCGTGCCCGGCCAGTTGCGCGAAAGGCCCGTCTGCGCCGTAGCCCGAAATCGCGCAATAGACGAGCTTAGGGTTGATCACGCGCAACACGTCATAGCCCAGGCCCAGCCGCTCCATCACGCCAGGCCGGAAGCTCTCGATCAGCACGTCCGCTTCGCGCGCGAGCGCCATCAGCACGGTGCGCCCGCCTTCAGACTTCAGATCGAGCCGCGTCTCGCGCTTGCCGCGATTCACCAGCCGGTAGAACGCACCGGGCCGTCCCGCCACGCGGTCGGCGCTGCTTTGCATCATCGTGCGCGTGGCGTCGCCGGCGCCGGGCGCTTCGATCTTCAACACGTCGGCGCCCATTTCCGCGAGCCGGAGCGTCGCGACGGGACCGGGCAACAGGCGTGTCAGATCGAGCACGCGCAAGCCCTTCAATGCGGCAGTAGACGACAATGCCCAGCCCTCCATCGATTGCTGGCGCGGCCTCGATTCCCTGTCTGTGCCTTCGCGGCGGCGAAGGGGCCGTTAGCCGATTTGTTCGAGTTCCTCGTGCGCTTCGAGCCAGTCGGCTTCGAGCGTTTCGAGGCGTGCGCTGACATCTGCCTGACGGCGTATGGCCTCCGTCAGCCTGGTTTTTTGCTCGGCGGCGTAGCTGGCGGGATCGGCGACGAAGGTATCGAGCGTCGCTTTTTCCGCGTTCAGCGCATCCATTTCCTTTTCGATCTTCGCGATGCGGGTCTGCAACGGCTTCTTCAGATGCGCGAGCTTCTGGCGCGTTTCCGCTTCGAGACGGCGCTGTTCCTTGCGATTCACCGACGCATCCGCGCCGTTCACATCGCCGTTCGATGCTTCCGCCTTGAGCGCCGCGCGTTGCTCTGCGGCGTGTTGCAGCAGCCAGTCGCGATAGTCGTCGAGATCGCCGTCGAACGGCTGCAGCTTGTGCTTCGCGACGAGCATAAACTGGTCCGTGGTGGCGCGCAGCAGATGCCGGTCGTGCGACACGAGAATCAGCGTGCCTTCGAACTGCGCGAGCGCCATGGTGAGTGCATGGCGCGTTTCGAGGTCGAGGTGGTTGGTCGGTTCGTCGAGCAGCAACAGGTTCGGTTTCTGCCAGATGATCAGCGCCAGCGCCAGACGCGCTTTTTCGCCGCCGGAGAAGGGCGCGATGGCGGCCGTCGCCATGTCGCCGGAGAAGTTGAAGCTGCCGAGGAAGTCGCGCAGTTCCTGTTCGCGCGTGTCGGGCGCGAGCCGCGCCAGATGCTGCAAGGGGGAATCGTCGGGCCGCAGTGTTTCCAGCTGATGCTGCGCGAAGTAGCCGATCTGCAGACCCTTGCCCTCGCGCACATGGCCGCCGAGCGGCGCCAGCGTGCCCGCGAGCGTCTTGATGAGTGTCGACTTGCCCTGGCCGTTCGCGCCGAGCAGGCCGATGCGCTGCCCGTTCTGGATGGACAGCGCGACACGCTCGACAATGGGAATCTCGCCGCCGTCCTCCGCGTGATAACCGCAGCGCACCTCTTCCATCACCATCATCGGATTAGGCGCGGAGACGGGCGTGCGGAACTCGAACGTGAACGGCGACGCGATATGCGCGGGCGCGATCAGCTCCATCTTTTCGAGTGCTTTCATCCGGCTTTGCGCCTGGCGCGCCTTGGTCGCCTTTGCCTTGAAGCGGTCGACGAAGCTCTGCAGATGCTCGATGGTCTTGCGCTGCTTTTCGTAAGCGTTCTGCTGCAGCGCGAGTTGCTGCGCGCGCAGCACTTCGAACTGCGAGTAGTTGCCGCCGTACCGCTTGATCTGCTGGTTCTCCAGATGCAGCGTAACATTGCAGACCGAGTCGAGAAATTCGCGGTCGTGTGAGATCACGATCAGCGTGCCCGGATAGCGGTGCAGCCAGTCTTCGAGCCAGACGATCGCATCGAGGTCCAGGTGGTTGGTCGGCTCGTCGAGCAGCAGCAGGTCCGAACGGCACATCAGCGCCTGCGCGAGGTTCAGGCGCATGCGCCAGCCGCCCGAGAAACTGCCTACGCTCGCGCGTGTCTGTTCGAGCGTGAAGCCGAGGCCGAGCAGCAATGCCTCGGCACGCGCGGGCGCCGTATAGCCGTCTGCATCGGCGAACGCGGCGTGCGCTTCGGCTTCGGCTGCGCCGTCATGGGCGGCGGAGGCCGTGGCGATGCGCGATTCGATCGCGCGCAAGGCCGCGTCGCCGTCGAGCGTGTAGTCGAGCGCGGTCTTGTCGGCGGCGGGTGTTTCCTGCGCGACGTGCGCGATCTGCCACGACGGCGGGATCGAGACATCGCCGCCGTCCGCGTGCAGTTCGCCGAGCAGGACGGAGAACAAAGTGGATTTGCCCGCGCCGTTTGCACCCACGAGACCGGCCTTCTCGCCGGGGTTGAGCGCGAACGTGGTTTGTTCGAAGAGCGGCTTGGTGCCGCGCGCGAGACTGAACTGGTTAAAGCGGATCACAGCAGGGCCGGCTCGAAGAAAAACGCTATTTTAGACTGCGCGGCGCGCGCTCAGGCATTGGCCGATCGGCCAGGTGGCGCGCGGCGTCGAAACACCTACACTAACGACATTCCTGGAGGGCGGCACATGGCAGCGGACAAGTCTTCGGTTTATTCCTTTTCGGCTCGCACACTGGGTGGCGAGCCGGTCAATCTCGATCGCTATGACGGCAAGGTGATGCTGATCGTCAACACGGCGAGCGAATGCGGTTTCACGCCGCAGTACGCGGGTTTGCAGAAGCTGCACGAGCAGTATGCGGCGCGCGGGCTGCAGGTGCTGGGGTTTCCGTGTAACCAGTTCGGCAAGCAGGAACCCGGCGACGCCGCGCAGATCGGCGCGTTCTGTGAAAAGAACTACGGCGTCACGTTCCAGATGTTCGACAAGATCGACGTCAACGGACCGGACGCGCACCCGTTGTTCAAATTTCTGAAAGACGAGGCGCCCGGCGTGCTCGGCATCGAAGCGATCAAATGGAACTTCACGAAGTTCCTCGTCGACCGCAGCGGCAAGGTCGTCAAGCGCTACGCGCCCACCACGAAGCCCGAAACGATCACCGACGACATCGAAGCGCTGCTGTAAGCGCGCGTCAGAGGATGGGCGCGAAGAGCCGCGCGACATGCATCAACACGCGCCGCAGCGCGGGCGCGTTGCGATACTCGCTGCGGTCGATCTCGAACGATTCGGCGAAGTCGCGCAGCAACATCTCTTCGACTTCGAGCGCGAAGCCGTGATCCACGGTCAGCACCATGATCTCGAAGTTCAGGCGGAACGACCGGTTGTCGAGATTCGCGCTGCCCACGGCTGCCGCGACGTCGTCGATCA
This sequence comes from Paraburkholderia sp. XV, assembly GCF_020177535.1. Lineage (NCBI taxonomy): Bacteria > Pseudomonadati > Pseudomonadota > Betaproteobacteria > Burkholderiales > Burkholderiaceae > Paraburkholderia > Paraburkholderia sp. XV. The sequence goes on from NZ_JAGUUD010000014.1 coordinate 64,501, forward strand.
GCACCACTTTCTGATGCAGAAAGCCCGGGCGGTAACGGAACACGCGCACGCCCGCGCGGATCGAGTCGTACGCGTAGAGTTTGGACGCTTCGAACACGACACGGTGGTCGCGCCGGCACGGAATCAGGATGCGCACGTCGACGCCGCGTAGCGCCGCGAGCCGCAAGGCCGCGAACACGGCTTCGTCGGGCACGAGGTAGGGCGTGGTGATCCAGACGCGCTCGCGCGCCGCATTGATCGCTTCGACGAAAAAGAGCGAGCAGGTCTCCTGCTTGTCGGCCGGACCCGTCGGCACGACGAGGCAGTGCATGCCGTCGCCAGGCCCCGCGGGTGGCGGCGAGTCGAAGTGCGGCAGATCCTGCGTGGCCCAGTACCAGTCTTCCGTGAACACGAACTGGATGCTGGCGACGGCGGGGCCGCGCACTTCTATGTGCGTGTCGCGCCACGGTGACAGGGGCGGCTTGCCACCCAGATACTCGACGCCGACGTTGTGTCCGCCGACAAACGCACGCTCGCCATCCACCACGACGATCTTGCGGTGGTTGCGGAAGTTAAGCTGGAAACGGTTGACGAACTGCCGGTTCGTCGCGAACGGATGCATCTGCACGCCGCCCGCGAGCAGCGACGCGACATAGCGGTGCGGCAGGTCGAAGCTGCCGATGCTGTCGTACAGCACGTACACGCGCAGGCCTTGCGCGGCCTTTGCGAGCAGCGCGTCCTTGAGCATCTCGCCGAGCGCATCGGCGCGCACGATGAAGAACTGCACGACGATGTAGCGCTGCGCGTTTTCGATCGCATCGAGAATCGCGGCGAACGTCGCTTCGCCGTTCACGAGCGTGCGCACGTGGTTACCGGGCAGAAACGGCATGCCCGACAGGCGCGTGAGCGAACGTACGAAATGATGGCCGAGCGCTTCCGTCGGACGGCCATGCGACGAGGCTTCCGTATCCCACTCCGGCGGATGCGCGCGGGTGCGCAGCGTTTCGTTCTCGAGGCGGCGCGCGTCCGCGTAACCGGCGAACTTGCTGCGCCCGAGGAACAGATACGGAACCAGCGTCAGATACGGCATCGCGACGAGCGACACCGCCCACGCGATCGCGCCTTGCGATGTGCGGGTATGCAATATGGCGTGGCAGGCCGCGATCACGCCCAGCGCGTGGGCGAGAAACACAAGCGTGCCGATGTGAAGCAGATCGAATTGCATAAGCGTGCGAGCGATGGCCTTCCGCTGCGCGTAGTTGACTTCGTGGCGGCACTTATCGAGGCCGGGCTCGCGTGACTGACTACTTGACTGAGCTTCAATACCGGGCGACAGCAGCGCGGTCGCGCTCATATTACCGAAAGCGCCCGCGTCGCGGTCGGCGCTTCGTCAATGCGTGAAGGGCTTTTTGCGCAATTCGATGCTTTTGCGCATCGAATGCGCGGGCTGAAAAGCACGCGACGCACGGCGCCCAGGCGGGCGGCGTGCGTCGTGTCGTGCGTGGATCAGAAGCGTGCGGCCGTCGGATTCGTCAGTTACCGGGCAGATCGCTGGCCTGGATCAGGAACACGTTGTCGTCGCCGGCGCTGGTCGACATCCACACCAGGTCGAGGCCGCCAAACGCCGCTTCGACATGCGCGCGCTCGTTGCCGATCTCGACCACCAGCACGCCTTCGTCGGTCAGCCAGTTGCGGGCATCGGCGATGATGCGGCGCACGATATCCATGCCGTCCGCGCCGCCCGCGAGCGCCATTTCCGGCTCGTGTTTGTATTCGGCGGGCAGCGCCTTCATCGATTCCGCGTTCACGTACGGCGGATTGGTGATGATCACGTCGTAGCGGCGCTCGGGCAGCGGCGCGTACAGATCGCCTTCGAACAGTGCGACGCGTTCGTCCAGCTCGTAGTCGTGGACATTGCGTGCCGCGACTTCGAGCGCGGCGGGCGACAGATCGACGGCGTCGATGTCGGCATTCGGGAAGGCGTGCGCCGCGAGAATCGCGAGGCACCCGGAGCCCGTGCACAATTCGAGCACCGCGCCAACCTGTTCGGGGTCCTCGACGTACGGCTGCAAGCCGTCCTGCAGCAGCTCGCCGATGAACGAGCGCGGCACGATCACGCGCTCGTCGACATGGAAGCGATAGCCGTGCATCCATGCTTCCTGCGTGATGTAGGCGGCCGGCACGCGATCCTTCGCGCGCCGCTCGACCACTTTCAGCACCGCGTCGATTTCTGCGGACGTGAGGCGCGCATCGAGAAACGGCTCGAGCAGGTCGATGGGCAGATGCAGCGTGTGCAACACGAGATACGCGGCTTCGTCATAAGCGTTCGACGAACCGTGGCCGAACGCCAGGCCGGCCTGGTTGAACTGCGTCACCGCATGGCGCAGCACATCGCGAACCGTGGAAAACGGATGAGTCATGGTCTGGGCCCTCCGTCAGGCGATCAGTTGTTCGAGCACGCGTCGATAGACGTTCTTGAGCGGCTCGATATGTGCAACTTCGATATGTTCGTCGATCTTGTGGATGCTCGCATTCAACGGCCCAAATTCGATCACCTGCTTGCAGATGCGCGCGATGAAGCGGCCATCGGACGTGCCGCCCGTGGTGGACAGTTCCGTCGTGAGACCCGTTTCGGCGTGGATCGCGCTTTCCAGCGCATTCGACAACTCGCCGCGCGGCGTCAGAAAGGGCAGGCCGCTCACGGTCCACTTCAGGTCGTACTCGAGGCCATGCTTGTCGAGGATCTGATGCACGCGGCTTTGCAGTCCTTCAACCGTGCTCGCCGTCGAAAAGCGGAAGTTGAACATCACTTCCGCGTGGCCCGGAATGATGTTGGTCGCGCCCGTGCCGCTGTGGATGTTCGAAACCTGCCAGGTGGTGGGCGGGAAATACTCGTTGCCTGCGTCCCAATGCTCGGCGACCAGTTCGGCGAGCGCGGGGGCGAGCAGATGCACCGGGTTCTTCGCCAGATGCGGATAGGCGATGTGCCCTTGCACGCCCTTGACGGTCAGCTTGCCCGACATCGAACCCCGGCGGCCGTTCTTCACCATGTCGCCGAACTGCACGCTCGACGTCGGCTCGCCCACCACGCAATAGTCGAGACGCTCGCCGCGCGCCTGCAGCGCTTCGACGACCTTCACGGTGCCGTCCGTTGCAGGGCCTTCTTCGTCGCTGGTGATAAGAAAGGCGAGCGAACCGCGATGCTGCGGATGCGCGGCGACGAACTCTTCGCTTGCCACCACGAAGCCCGCGATCGACGCTTTCATGTCGGCGGCGCCGCGTCCGTACAGCTTGCCGTCGCGATGGGACGGTTCGAACGGCGCGGAGGTCCATTGATCGAGCGGGCCCGTCGGCACGACGTCGGTGTGACCCGCGAACGCGAGCAGCTTGCCGTCCTGGCCCGCGGTGCCGCGCTTGACGGCCCACAGGTTCGTCACGCCGTTCGATTCGATCGTTTCGCATTCAAAGCCGATCGCGGACAGGCGCTCGATCAGCAGGCGCTGGCAGTTCTGGTCGTCGGGCGTGACGGACGCGCGGCCGATCAGGGCTTCGGTAAGGGCAAGGGTGCCGGACATCGATTCAGTTCCTTCCAACCAGCAGGTGAGACGCGCGCGTAACCGCCACGCTTGAATCCAGGGGTGAAAAAATGCCGGCCCGAGCGGGCCGGCAACAGCTTTTACATGCGTGCGCCGAAGCGCAGAAAGCTCAGGCGAACAGCGACGCGTAATTGTCCGCCGAGAAGCCCAGCGTCTTCACACGCCCGTTCACGACGATCACAGGCCGCTTGATGATCGACGGTTTGTGGATCATCAGCGCGATCGCGCCGGCGGTCGTGCCGGCTTCGGCCTTGTGCACGTCCGACAGGCCGCGCCAGGTCGTGCCGCGCTTGTTGATGAGCTGATCGAGCGGCACATCCTTGAGCCAGTCTTCAATCAGCTTGTCGTTCACGCCGGCCTTCTTGAAGTCGTGAAACTCGAACTCGACGCCGTGTTCCTCGAGCCACACGCGCGCCTTCTTCACGGTGTCGCAATTCGGAATGCCGTAGACGACGGTCGTAGCGGAAGCGCGTGCCACGATCAGTCGCCTCGCAGCAGTTCGTTCAGGCCGACCTTCGCGCGCGTTTTGGCGTCGACCTTCTTGACGATCACCGCGCAATACAGGCTATGCGAGCCGTCCTTCGACGGCAGGTTGCCCGCCACCACCACCGAGCCCGCCGGAATGCGGCCATACGTGACTTCGCCCGTTTCGCGGTCGTAGATCTTGGTGCTCTGGCCGAGGTACACGCCCATCGAAATGACCGAGTTCTCTTCGACGATCACGCCTTCCACGACTTCCGAGCGCGCGCCGATGAAGCAGTTGTCTTCGATGATGACGGGGTTGGCCTGCAGCGGCTCCAGCACGCCGCCGATGCCCACGCCGCCCGACAGGTGCACGTTCTTGCCGATCTGCGCGCACGAGCCGACGGTGGCCCACGTGTCGACCATCGTGCCTTCGTCGACGTAGGCGCCGATGTTGGTGTACGACGGCATCAGCACCACGTTCTTCGCAATGTACGAGCCGCGGCGCGCGATGGCGGGCGGCACGACGCGGAAGCCGCCGGCGGCGAAGTCTTCAGCCGTGTAGTTGGCGAACTTCGACGGCACCTTGTCGTAGAACTGCGAGTAGCCGCCAGCCGGCATCGGCGCGTTGTCTTCGAGGCGGAACGACAGCAGCACGGCCTTCTTCAGCCACTGGTTGACGACCCAGTCGCCATCCTTCTTTTCGGCGACGCGCAGCGCGCCCTTGTCGAGCTGCTCGATGGCATGCGCGACGGCTTCGCGCACGTCGGCGGGCGCGGCCTTCGGCGACAGGTCGGCGCGGTTGTCCCAGGCGGTATCGATGATCTGCTGAAGTTGTTGCGACATGTTCGTGGTGCTCTTTCGAGAAGGTTGAAATCGGAAAGCGGGTGAGAGCGGAGCGCAACGGCGGCGCTCCATGCGGCCTGTGAGAAATGCCGGATCTAGCTTTTCAGCGAGCGGCAGAACTCGACGATGCGCCGCGCGCCCTCCGTGCATTCGTCGACGCCCGCGACCAGGGCGAGGCGGACGAAATCGCGACCGGGGTTCGTGTCGTGCGCGGTGCGCGCGAGAAACGAGCCGGGCAGAACCGTCACATTATAGTCGGCGTACAGGCGGCGGGCGAACTCGTCGTCCGACAGGCCCGTGCGCGCGACGTTCGCCCACAGGTAGAACGCGGCGTCGGGCAGCCTGACGTCGAGCACGTCGGCGAGCATCGGCGTGACGGTCGAGAACTTCTGCACGTACATTGCGCGGTTTTCGCGCACATGGGCCTCGTCGCTCCACGCAGCAATGCTCGCAGTTTGAAAGACCGTCGACAAGGCGGCGCCGTGATAAGTCCGGTATAGCAGGAACTGCTTGAGAATGGCCGCGTCGCCCGCGACGAAGCCCGAGCGCATGCCCGGCACGTTCGAGCGCTTGGACAGGCTCGACAGCATCACGAGCCGCTCGAAACCCCGGCCGAGCTTGTGCGCCGCTTCCAGACCGCCGAGCGGCGGACGCGCCTCGTCGAAATAGATCTCCGAGTAGCATTCGTCCGACGCGATCACGAAGCCGTGACGGTCCGACAGTTCGAACAGCTCGCGCCAGTCGTCGAGCGTCAGCACGGCGCCCGTCGGGTTGCCCGGCGAGCAGACGTAGAGCAGCTGGGTGCGCGCCCAGACGTCGTCGGGAATGGCGGAGTAGTCACACGCGAAGTTGCGGGCCGGGTCGCTGTTGGCGAAGTACGGCTGCGCGCCCGCCAGCAGCGCCGCGCCTTCGTAGATTTGATAGAACGGGTTCGGACAGAGTACGATCGCAGGCTCGCCGCGAGCGTTTTTCTTCGGGTCGATCACCGTCTGCGCCAGTGCGAACAGCGCCTCGCGCGAGCCGGACACGGGCAGCACCTGGGTGGCGGGTTCGACGTGCGGCAGGTTGTAGCGCTGTCCGACCCACTTCGCGATCGCTTCGCGCAGCGCCGGCGTGCCGAGCGTGAGCGGATAGGCTGCAAGACCGCCGAGCGAATCGATCACGGCTTGTTTGATCAGCTCGGGCGTCGGATGTTTCGGCTCGCCGATCCCGAAGCTGATGTGCGCGAGACTGGCGGGCGGCGTGACGTCCTTGAAGAGCAGGCGCAGCTTTTCGAAGGGATAGGACTGAAGGGAGTCGAGTAGCGGATTCACTTGGCGGTTCGGCGTAGGTTCGGCGTGTTGCAGGACGGATTGTCGGACGGACACAGGCTGACACAGCGAAAGCGGCGCGCGGCGGACACGATGCGCAAGGCCTCGGATGCGGTGGCATCGAAACGGCTGCGCGGCACCGGCGACGAGCGGTCGATTATAGCGTGTCGGCGGGCTGCGGCACGGCGCATCGTCCATCTGGACAAGGCTTTGCGGCGCCGGCAACGAGATGGGCGCGACCGACCCGGTGCGCCCGGCACACAGAAGAAAGCGGAGACACAATGCGGGCAGTCACCGGATGCAACGGTAACGGATTCAGCGGCAACGGCTGGCAGCGATCACGCGCCGCCTGCGGCAATCAGCAGTACAACAAGGGCAACACGCAACGCAAGGCAGTCATGCAAGACACGCTGGGCACCGGCGGGAGCGCCGCGCGATGAATCTCTCGCTTCGCAACACTGTGGGCAACGCGTGGCCGACGCTCGCGATCATGCTGGGCGCGTCGGTGTGGGGCATGGTCTGGTATCCGCTGCGCATGCTGCACGCGCTCGGCGTGACGGGCACGGCCGCGAGCGCGCTGACGAGCGGCGCGGGATGCCTGTTCGTGCTGCTCGTGCGGCGCAGTGCGATCAAAACGATGCGCTGGCACTGGCTGCTGCCCGCGCTCGCGCTGTTCGCGGGCATCACCAATCTTGGCTTCGTGTGGGGCGCGATCCACGGCCAGGTGATGCGCGTGCTGCTGCTTTTCTATCTGACGCCGGCATGGACCGCGCTGTTCGCGCATTTCATCCTGCACGAGCGGCTGACGTGGGCGGGCGCGGGGCTCGCGGCGCTGTCGCTGGCGGGCGCGATGATGATGCTGTGGTCGCCGCAACTCGGCATTCCCGTGCCCGGCAGCCTCGCCGAATGGGCGGGGCTCGCGGCGGGCATGTCCTTCGCGATGAGCAACGTGCTGATCCTCAAGACGAGCCGCGTGCTGCCCGGCATGAAGGCGGAGATGCGCACGGCCGTGATCTTCGGCGGCGCGGCGATCTTCGGCGGCTGCGCGTCGTTCTTCGAATCGATGCCCGCGCCGCCGGCGGGCGAGCACATCGGCATGGCCGTGTTTCTCGTGCTTGCCATCGGCTTCGTGCTCGCCACCAACAACATGCTCGTGCAATACGGACTCGCGCGCGTGCCTGCCAACCGGGCGTCGATCATCATGCTGTTCGAGATCGTCATCACGGCGCTAACGGCATGGCTGTTCGCGGGCGAAGTCCCCGGTCCGCGCGAATGGGCGGGCGGCGCTTGCATCGTGCTGGCGTCGGCGCTGTCGAGCTGGGTGCATCGCGCGAAGGCTGCGGAGAAGACGGACACGGGCAAGGACGGAAACGCCGACGGCAACGGTAAGAATCGACCACGCGCGATGGTATGATTGCCCCTCATTGGCCGGCGGTGCAGCGTAGGGCGCACCGCGGCGCCGGAATCGCAGCGGGCTCGCGCTACATCGTGCCGTCAGTCGGGGGTTGAACCTCGTGGCGGTTCGCACATGAACCCGCGCGTTCCGTTTCCATAAATTATTTCTCAAACAGCGAAATCGCCGTGCGTCTGACCTCGATCAAACTCGCTGGCTTCAAGTCATTCGTCGATCCCACGCATTTCCAGGTTCCGGGCCAGCTCGTCGGCGTGGTCGGTCCCAACGGTTGCGGCAAGTCCAACATCATCGATGCCGTGCGCTGGGTGCTCGGCGAATCGCGCGCCTCGGAGCTGCGCGGCGAATCGATGCAGGACGTGATCTTCAACGGCTCGACGGCGCGCAAGCCGGGTAGCCGCGCCAGCGTCGAACTGGTGTTCGACAACGCCGACGGCCGCGCCGCCGGCCAGTGGGGCCAGTATGCCGAAATCGCCGTCAAGCGCGTGCTGACGCGCGACGGTACGTCGAGCTACTACATCAACAATCTCCCCGCGCGCCGCCGCGACATCCAGGACATCTTCCTCGGCACGGGCCTCGGGCCGCGTGCGTACGCGATCATCGGGCAGGGCATGATCGCGCGGATCATCGAGGCGAAGCCCGAAGAACTGCGCGTGTTCCTCGAAGAAGCCGCGGGTGTGTCGAAGTACAAGGAACGCCGCCGCGAAACCGAGAACCGTCTGCACGACACGCGCGAGAATCTGACGCGCGTCGAAGATATCGTCCGCGAGTTGACGGCGAATCTGGAAAAGCTCGAAGCGCAAGCTGTCGTCGCGACGAAGTACAAGCAACTGCAGGCCGAAGGCGAAGAGAAGCAGCGCCTGTTGTGGCTGCTGCGCAAGAACGAAGCGGGCACCGAGCAGGACAGGCAGAAACGCGCGATCGAACAGGCGCAGATCGACCTCGAAGCGCACACGGCGAAGCTGCGCGAAGTCGAAGCGCAGCTCGAAACGCTGCGCGTCGCGCATTATTCGGCCAGCGACGCGATGCAGGGCGCACAGGGCGCGCTGTACGAAGCGAACGCCGAAGTGAGCCGTCTCGAAGCCGAAATCAAGTTCATCGTCGAATCGCGCAACCGCGTGCAGGCGCAGATCGCCGCGCTGACGGCGCAGCGCGAGCAGTGGCTCGCGCAGGCACAGAAGGCCCAGGACGATCTCGAAGACGCCGAAATCCAGCTCGGCGAAGGCGAAGAGAAGGCGGTGATCGCCGAAGAGACGGCGGCCGCGAAGCACGACGCGATGCCCGCGCTCGAAGCGCGCTGGCGCGATGCGCAGGCGCAACTGAATGAAGAGCGCGCCGGCATTGCGCAGACCGAGCAGGCGCTCAAGCTCGAAGCCGCGCACCAGCGCAACGCCGACCAGCAGTTGCAGCAGTTGCAGCAGCGGCAGGAACGTCTCAAGACGGAAGCGGGCGGGCTCGACGCACCCGACGAGGCGCAGCTCGAAGAACTGCGCATGCAGCTTGCCGAGCACGAAGAGATTCTGAGCGAAACGCAAGCGCGTCTCGCCGATGCGCAGGACACGCTGCCGCGTCTGGACGGCGAGCGCCGCGCCGCGCAGGAACGCGTGCAGGCGGAGAGCGCGCAGATCCATCAGCTCGAAGCACGTCTGGGCGCGCTGCGCCAGTTGCAGGAAAACGTGCAGACGGAAGGCAAGATCCAGCCGTGGCTCGACAAGCACGAGTTGGGCGCGCTGCCGCGTCTGTGGAAGAAGCTGCATGTCGAAGCCGGTTGGGAAACGGCGCTCGAATCCGTGCTGCGCGAGCGTCTTGCCGCCGTCGAAGTGTCGAATCTCGACTGGGTGAAACACTTCGTCAGCGACGCGCCGCCCGCCAAGCTCGCGTTCTACGCGCCGCCCGCGGCCGGTCAGCCGGTGGCGGCGCCGGCGTCGCTGCGGCCGTTGCTTTCCCTGGTGCGCATCGACGACGCTGGCATCCGCGCGGTGCTCAACGATTGGCTCGGCAACGCGTTCATCGCCGACGATCTGCCCCAGGCGCTGTCGATGCGCGCGCAATTGCCGGAAGGCGGCGCGTTCGTCGTGAAGGCCGGGCACGTGGTGACGCGCGTCGGCGTGCAACTGTACGCGGCGGATTCCGAGCAGGCAGGCATGCTCGCGCGTCAGCAGGAAATCGAAAACCTGACGCGCCAGGTGCGCGCGCAGGCGCTGCTCGCCGAAGAGGCGAAGGCGGCCGCGATTCGCGCGGAAGCCGCGCATACGCAGGCATCGAACGCGTTGACGGAAGTGCGCCAGCAGGCCGAGCGCGCGACCCAGCGCGTGCACGCGCTGCAGATGGACGTGCTCAAGCTCACGCAGGCGCACGAACGCTACACGCAGCGCAGCACGCAGATCAGCGAGGAGCTCGAAGAGATCACCGCGCAGATCGACGAGCAACGCGCGTTGCGTGCCGAATCGGAGGCGAACTTCGAGCGTCACGACAGCGAACTCGCGCAATTGCAGGCGCGTTTCGAAGACAACCAGCTCGCCTTCGAATCACTCGACGAAGAACTCGGCAACGCGCGCAACGAAGCACGCGATCTCGACCGCGCCGCCACGGATGCACGCTTTGCCGCGCGGAACTCGGCGAACCGTATCGACGAGCTCAAGCGCAGCATCCAGGTCGCGCACGAGCAGAGCGAGCGCGTCGCCGGTTCGCTCGAAGACGCGCGCGCCGAACTCGAAACCATCAACGAGCAGACGGCGCACACGGGCCTGCAGGACGCGCTCGAAATCCGCCGCGCGAAGGAAGAGGCGCTGCACGCGGCGCGTCTCGAACTCGACGATCTGACGGCGAAGCTGCGCGCGTCGGACGAACTGCGTCTGACTACCGAGCGCGCATTGCAGCCGTTGCGCGACCGCATCACCGAATTGCAGTTGAAGGAACAGGCGGCACGCCTGAACGCCGAGCAGTTCATCGAGCAGCTGACGGCGGCGGGTGTCGACGAAGCCGATTTGCAGGCGAAGCTCACGCCGGACATGAAGCCGTCGTACCTGCAGGGCGAAGTCACGCGCATCAACAACGCGATCACCGCGCTCGGGCCCGTCAACATGGCCGCGCTCGACGAACTGAAGGCGGCGTCCGAACGCAAGACTTTCCTCGACGCGCAATCGGCCGACCTGACCAACGCAATCGAAACGCTCGAAGACGCGATCCGCAAGATCGACCAGGAAACGCGCACGCTGTTGCAAGGCACGTTCGACCAGGTGAACCATCATTTCGGCGAGCTGTTCCCGCGTCTCTTCGGCGGCGGCCAGGCGAAGCTCATCATGACGGGCGACGAGATTCTCGACGCCGGCGTGCAGGTGATGGCGCAGCCGCCGGGCAAGAAGAACTCGACGATTCACCTGCTGTCGGGCGGTGAAAAGGCGCTGACGGCGACGGCTCTCGTGTTCGCGATGTTCCAGCTGAATCCGGCGCCGTTCTGTCTGCTGGACGAAGTGGACGCGCCGCTCGACGACGCGAACACCGAACGTTTCGCGAATCTCGTGCGTGCGATGTCCGAGAAGACGCAGTTCCTGTTCATTTCCCACAACAAGATCGCGATGGAAATGGCGCAGCAACTGATCGGGGTGACGATGCAGGAGCAGGGCGTCTCGCGGATCGTGGCCGTCGACATGGAAACGGCTGCGGGATTTGTCCAGAATATCGTTTAAACGTCCACCCGCGCGTCGCTTCGGCTGCGCGGGTGTTGCTGAAACAGAACTCTGAATACGCTGCGCGTCTGTGCCCGCAGCGGCGGCGCGTGTCACTTACGGTGTCACCTGCCAGCCGCGCGAACCTGGCGCTGCGCGCAACGACGAAAAGAATTGCAGATGGAGCGTGCATGGACGAGTTGACACTCGGATTGATTGGCGCGGGCGCCGTGGTGGTCGGGGGAGTGGTGGTCTACAACGCGTGGCAGGGTGCGAAGGTGCGCCGCAGGATGCCGCGGCCGATGCCCGCCGATGCGGCGGACCCGCTCGTCCGGGACGACCAGGTCGAGCAAAGCCCGTTCATCGAGCCGGCGCGCCCGACGACGCGCCGCGAATCCGCCGCGGGCGAGCCGGCGGAAGCCGCGCGCGTCGAGCCGACTTTCGGCGGCGCCGCGCCGCTCGACACGCCAGCGGACATTCAGGCAGAGAACACGTCGCCGAACGGTTTTCCCGAGGATGAAGAAGCCGCTCAGCCGGCTGCCGAAGTGCAGGCCGACGACGAGCGCAACGAGCCGATTTTGCCCGCTGCCACGACGATTTCGTCGGCGCCGCCCGCGATCGTCGATCGGCGTATCGACTGTATCGTGCCGATCAGGCTGTCGTCTCCCGTGGCGGGCGACAAGGTGCTGCCGCTCGCGCAGCGTCTGCGCCGCGCGGGCAGCAAGCCGGTGCATATCGAGGGCAAACCGGAAGGCGGCGGCGCGTGGGAACTCCTGCAAAACGGCGTGCGCTACGAAGACCTGCGCGCGGCTGCGCAGCTTGCGAATCGCAGCGGCCCGCTCAACGAACTGGAGTTTTCCGAGTTCGTCACGGGTGTCCAGCAATTCGCCGATGCGCTCGACGCATCGCCCGAGTTTCCGGACATGATGGAAACGGTGTCGATGGCGCGCGAGCTCGACGGCTTTGCTGCGCAATGCGACGCGCAACTGTCGATCAACGTGCTGTCCGACGGCGCGCCGTGGTCGGCGAACTACGTGCAGGCCGTCGCGTCGCAGGACGGGCTGCTGCTGTCGCGCGACGGCACGCGCTTCGTCAAGCTCGACGTGAAGCAAAGCCCGGTGTTCATGCTGCAGTTCGGCGACACCAACTTCCTGCGCGACGATCTCACGTACAAAGGCGGCCAGATGATCACGCTGGTGCTCGACGTGCCCGTCGCCGACGAAGACATCCTGCCGTTCCGCCTGATGTGCGATTACGCGAAGTCGCTGGCCGAGCGCATCGGCGGGCGCGTGGTCGACGATGGCCGGCGGCCGCTGCCGGAGAGTGCGCTGCTCGCGATCGAGCAACAGTTGATGACGCTTTACGCGAAGCTCGAACAGGCGGGGATTCCCGCTGGCTCGCCAGCAACGCGGCGACTGTTCAGCCAGTAAGCCTGCAACACAGGTTACGCGACGAAGCTTCGTCTTAGCCGGGCCAACAACAGGGCCAACAACAGGGCCAACAACAGGGCCAACAACGGGGCCAACAACAGGGCCAACAACAGGGCCAACAACAGGGCCAACACCCGGACAAACCGCCTGACGCGCGCCGCCGCTTCAGGCGGTTTTCATTTGAATCTCGCCTTTCGCACAGGTGCTGGCATGTACACTGCGGCAGGCCTCATCCCACGTCGTCCTGCCATGGTTGGCCGCTGATCCACGCCTTGATCCCGGCGACCACTACCTTGTCCCTTCCATAGAACCCATGATGCGACGAAGCCTCGCAAGGTTTGCCGCGCACATCGCCGCCATGCACGGTGATCAGCGCGTACTGGCCTCTCTCCGCGATGCGTCGTAGCGCTTCATACGAGCAGAGGAAGCAGCCGTCGTCGGCGTGGTGCACGAATAGCTGGCGCGGGCGAATCGAGCCGTAATCGAAGCCGATCAACGGCGTGGCGCGGCCGCGTGCGGGACTGCTGAGCGTGGACGTATGCACGACGGCGTCCCAGACATCGGGCAACGCGCGGCCCACATAAGCCGTCGAGATCGTGCCGCGGCTCGTGCCGACCAGTACGAGTTTCGCGTCAGGGAGGCGGCCATGCAGGCTGGCTGCGACCTGGGCGAGATCCCGCGCGGAACGTGGCGACGCGCGGAACGCATCGGAGTAGCCGCGAGGTTGATCGGATGGGGCATCGACGATTGCCGTCGCGAACTGCGCGTCCACGAATAGCTGGCGTGCGCGAACCAGGAAGTTGTTCTTCTCGCGCATGTGGATCGTGCCGTCGGGCTGTTGCGACAGTTCGAGATCTCCGGCGCTGCCCGGGAACATCACCAGCACCCAACGCGGCGCGCTGCCGTCCTGCTGCGTGAGCAGATAGGAGATCGACGCGCCCTTGGCGAGCGGCACGCTGACCACTTGCTCGCTCGCGCTTGCGTCTGGTGCGCTCAAAAGGGCGAGCGCACCCAGAAGCACGAGCAGCGAATGGACGAAGCGAACGAAGCGGACGGCGATAGCGGGCATGGCGACAGGTTCTCCCAGTCGATGCGTGCCAATGTGGATCAAGGCACGCGATGGACGGCAGGCGACACGGTCGCATTGCGAGCCGCGCGCTGTCAACGGTTTGCGCGCGAACTAGCCGATCGGCCAGGACTTGTAGGAATACCGTCGTGCTGGGTTTGCGCGCGCACGAAACTGGCCATCCGGCCGATGCGACAGGAAGCGCTTCCTGAGATAATCTGACATCCCGTTACCATCCGCGAAACGCCGACAGCATGGCCCGAACCAACGTCCCTGATCCAGCAACCAGCGCACCCGCCGAGCGGGCGTTGTGGCTGCGCGCCGAACTCGAGCGCGCGAACCACGCGTACTACGTGCTCGACCAGCCGGACTTGCCCGACGCGGAATACGACAGGCTGTTCAAGGAACTGCAGCAGGTCGAAAGCGAGCATCCCGATCTCATCACGCCGGATTCCCCCACGCAGCGGGTCGGCGGCGAAGTGGCGAGCGGCTTTCAGCCCGTCGTGCACGACATGCCCATGCTGTCGCTGAACAACGGTTTTTCGGATGAAGACATCGCGGCTTTCGACAGGCGCGTGTCGGACGCGCTGCACGAAGAGACCGTCGACTACGCGTGCGAACTGAAGTTCGACGGCCTGGCCATTTCGCTGCGCTACGTGGACGGCCAGTTCACGCAGGCGTCCACGCGCGGCGACGGCGCGACGGGCGAAGACGTGACGCAGAACGTGCGTACCATCCGCTCTATACCTTTGAAGCTCAAGGGTAAGCGCGTGCCGAAGCTACTCGACGTGCGCGGCGAAGTGTTGATGTTCAAGCGCGACTTCGACAAGCTGAACCAGCGTCAGCGCGACGCCGAACAGCGCGAGTTCGCGAACCCGCGCAACGCAGCGGCGGGCAGCTTGCGGCAACTGGATTCGAAAATTACCGCGCAGCGTCCGCTGTCGTTCTTCGCCTATGGGATCGGCGTGCTCGACGGCTTCGAGATGCCCGCTACGCACAGCGAGCTGCTCGACTGGTATCACGAGATGGGCTTGCCCGTGAACAGCGAGCGCGCGGTCGTGCAGGGCGCTGAAGGGCTGCTTGGCTTCTTCCACAAAGTGGGCGAGAAGCGCGACAAGCTGCCGTACGACATCGACGGCGTCGTCTATAAGGTGAACCGCCGCGATCAGCAGGAGGCGCTCGGTTTCGTGTCGCGCGCCCCGCGCTTTGCGCTCGCGCACAAGTTCCCGGCGCAAGAGGCGTTGACGAAGCTCGTCGCCATCGACGTGCAGGTTGGCCGTACAGGCGCGATCACGCCCGTCGCGCGACTCGAGCCGGTGTTCGTCGGCGGCGCGACCGTGACGAACGCGACGCTGCACAACGAGGACGAAGTGCGTCGCAAGGACATTCGTATCGGCGACACCGTGATCGTGCGGCGCGCTGGCGACGTGATTCCCGAAGTGGTCGGCGCGCTGCTCGACCGGCGTCCGGCCGACGCGCACGAGTTCGTCATGCCGACGCAATGCCCCGTGTGCGGCTCCGCCATCGAACGGCTGCCGGACGAAGCGATCGCGCGCTGCTCGGGCGGCCTGTTCTGTCCGGCGCAGCGCAAACAGGCGCTGTGGCATTTCGCTCAGCGCCGCGCGCTCGATATCGACGGCCTGGGCGAAAAGATCATCGATCAACTCGTTGAACTGAATCTGGTGCGCACACCCGCCGATCTCTTCAACCTGGGCTTTGCGACGCTCGCCGAACTCGACCGCTTTGCGGAAAAGTCCGCGCAGAACCTCATCGACTCGCTCGAAAAGGCCAAGCACACCACGCTCGCGCGCTTCATCTACGCGCTCGGCATCCGGCATGTCGGCGAATCGACGGCGAAGGATCTGGCGAAGCACTTCGGCTCGCTCACGCCGATCATGGATGCGTCGGTGGAAGCGTTGCTCGAAGTGAACGATGTCGGCCCCATCGTCGCGGAGGCGATTCATCAGTTCTTTGCCGAGGAACACAACCGCACTGTCATCGAGCAGTTGCGCGCGCCCGGCAAGGTGACATGGCCTGAAGGGCCGCCCGCGCCGAGGGCGCCGCAGGGCGTGCTGGCCGGCAAGACGGTCGTGCTGACGGGCACGCTGCCCAACATGGGCCGCGACGAAGCGAAGGAGTTGCTGGAGGCGGCCGGCGCGAAGGTGGCCGGCTCGGTGTCGAAGAAGACCGATTACGTGGTGGCGGGTGCCGAAGCGGGCAGCAAGCTCGCAAAGGCCGAGGAACTCGGCATCCCCGTGCTCGACGAAGATGGTATGCGTAAGCTCCTGGAGGGGCAGACAACATGATTCACGAAATCCTCAAGATGGGCGATCCGCGCCTGCTGCGCATCGCCAAGCCAGTCGATCATTTCGACACGCCCGAACTGCACGAACTCGTCCGGGACATGTTCGAGACGATGCATGACGCCAATGGCGCCGGGCTCGCCGCGCCGCAGATCGGCGTCGATCTTCAGGTCGTCATCTTCGGTTTCGGCCATAACGAGCGGTATCCCGACGCGCCTTCCGTACCGGAAACGGTGCTGATCAACCCGACCATCACGCCCGTTTCTCTGGACACAGAAGAGGGCTGGGAAGGCTGCCTGTCGGTGCCGGGCCTGCGCGGCGCGGTGAGCCGGCTGTCCATGATCCGCTATCACGGCTTCGACCAGTTCGGCAAACCGATCGATCGCGTCGCCGAGGGCTTCCATGCGCGCGTCGTCCAGCATGAGTGCGATCATCTGATCGGCAAGCTGTATCCGATGCGTATCACGGACTTTTCCAAGTTCGGCTTTACCGAGGTGCTGTTTCCCGACCTCGATCCGAAATCGGACGATTGAGTTTCAGACGTCGAAAAGGAAAAAGCCCGCGCGAGCGGGCTTTTTCATGTCGAGCGGCGCCGATGGACGGCGCCCGATCTCAGAACGACTCGTCCGGACCGAGATAGCGCCACTGTCCGGGGGGCAATGCGCCGAGCATGACGTGACCCATCCGCACGCGCTTGAGGCCGACGACATGCAATCCAACCAGCTCGCACATACGACGAATCTGGCGCTTCTTGCCTTCACGCAGCACGAAGCGCAGTTGCTCGCCGTTTTGCCAGCTGACCATTGCGGGCTTGAGCGGCACGCCGTCCAGCTCGAGGCCGTGGCGCAATTGCGCAAGACGTTCCGGCGGGAAGTGGTGTTCGACGTCCGTTTCAACGTCGCCGTAGGCGACGCGCACCAGATATTCCTTGTCGATTTCCGAATGGCCGCCGATCAACTTCTTCGCGACGCGTCCGTCCTGCGTCAGCACCAGCAGGCCCGTCGAGTCGATGTCGAGGCGGCCCGCCGGCGCGAGCTGGCGCAGGTGCGCGACCGAGAAGCGCGTGTCCGTGTGATCGCCGTCCCAATGGTTCTCGGGTTTGACGAGCGTCACGGCCGGCTCGTAGCCATCTTCCGCCTGGCCCGACACGAAGCCGACCGGCTTGTGCACAAGGATCGTCACCAGCTTCATCTGCATGGCTTGCGCGGCGGGATCGATCTGGATGTCGGCGTCGGGGCGAACCTTCGTGCCGAGCGTATCGATGACGACGCCGTCGACGGTCACCCAGCCTTTCTCGATCCATTCGTCCGCTTCGCGGCGCGAGCACAGGCCGAGTTCGGACATCAGCTTCGACAGGCGCAGGTTCCCGGGCGCGTCGTTGTATTCGCCCTCGTCGCGATGCCGCGGGGCGGCCTCCGGGCGAGCCTTGCGCGCTGGTTTCGGGGCGGCGCGGTCGAATTGGGCTGGGCGGTCGAAGCTGTCGTCGAGCGAGCGCGGGTCGCGTTTTGCTTTCACGGCGCGCGGTGCGGCCTTGGGCGGCGCGTCGTCGGTGCGGCTCGCGTAGGCGCTTTTGACGGGCTTCGCGTAGGTGCGTTCGACGCGGGCTTCCGCGGCGTCGCTGCGTGGGCGGCGGTCGGTGGCGGCGTCGCGCCCGGCACCGAAGCGTGAGCGGGGCGATTCGCTGCGTTCGCGGGGTGCGCTGCGTTCGTTGCTCTCACGGGAGAAACGCGGAGCACTGCGGCGTTCGTCGCCTTCGCGCGGAGCGCGGGGTGCCCGGCGTTCGTCGCCATCACGCGGAGCGCGAGGCGCGCGGCGTTCGTCGCCATCGCGGGAGAAGCGCGGCGCGCTACGGCGTTCATCGCCTTCACGCGGGGCGCGAGGCGCGCGGCGTTCGTCGCCATCGCGGGAGAAGCGTGGTGCGCTGCGGCGTTCGTCACCCTCACGCGGAGCGCGGGGCGCGCGGCGTTCGTCACCATCACGGGAGAAGCGTGGTGCGCTACGGCGTTCGTCACCCTCACGCGGTGCGCGGGGTGCCCGGCGTTCGTCGCCATCGCGGGAGAAGCGTGGTGCGCTACGGCGTTCGTCACCCTCACGCGGTGCGCGAGGCGCGCGGCGTTCGTCGCCATCACGGGAGAAGCGCGGTGCGCTGCGGCGTTCGTCACCCTCACGCGGAGCGCGAGGTGCGCTACGGCGTTCGTCGCCTTCACGCGGTGCGCGAGGCCCACGGCGTTCGTCACTTTCACGCGCGAAACGTGGCGCGCGCTCCGCTGCGCCCGCCGAAGCGGCGCCACGCGAAGGACGATCCGACGGCGCGCGTCGTTCGGTCCGGTCACCCGTCGAGCGGCGTTCGAACGAACTGGAATCGCCGCGTTCGCGTGAACCCGTGCCCGCTGCACGCGCGGGCCGATCGCCGAAGCGCGGTGACGCGCCGTCACGCGCACCCGCCGGCTTGCCGGCAGGGCGCCTCGGTACTTCGCCGCTCGCCGTTGCGCCGCGGCGCGCCGTGCTTGCGCCCGCTGAGCCGGCGCCGCCGCGCGGCCCCGTTGAAGAAGCACCTTTGGCTGGGGCGGCGGGCCGCGTCGTCTTGCGTGCCGTCGTGCTGCCCGGACGCACAGGGGTGCGCTCGGACGAACTCGGCCGCGGATGCTTGGCTGTCAGTTTGACTCGCATGAAATCTCACACTGCGATCGCGCGCAGCAGCTCCGTTTCGACCTGGATTTGTCGTCGGTTGTCAGAGAGGCCGTGTCCGTCGAGTAGGAACACGTCCTCGACGCGTTCGCCGAGTGTATTGATCCGCGCCGCATGGACGCCGACCCGGTGCTCGGCCAGCACGCGCGCGATCGAATAAAGAAGGCCCGGCCGGTCGTTGGCCGACACGGACAGGATGTAATACTGGCCGCGCTCGTCGGCCCGCAGGTCGACGCGCGGCGTCACGGGGAACGTGCGCGACAGGCGCGACAAACGGCCCTTCGACGGTTCCGGCAACAGCGTGCCTTCCGCCCTCAGGCGTTCCGCCAGTTCCTGTTCGACCAGGTTGGCGATGTCGCGATAGTGGACGTCCTGCTCGGTATGCGCAACGAGGAAGTTGTCGAGCGCATAGCCGTGTCGGGTGGTGCTCACGCGCGCATCGAGCACGGACAGCGAATTGCGGTCGAAATACGCGCAGATGCCCGCGAACAGATCGGGACGGTCTTTCACGTAGACAAGCACCTGCAGCGCCTCGCCGATAGGCGAGGGCCGCGCGCGCACGATCGGCGTCTCCGTCTCGACATGACGGTGCAGCACGCGCGTTTGCCACGCGATGTCGGCGGCGTCGTGGCGCAGGAAGTAGCCGACGTCGAGCTTGTCCCACAGCGCGCGGTGCGCGTTCTCGGGCACCGTTTCGAGGCGCAGCAGCGCTAGCGCTTCTTCCTGGCGCTGCTTGAGTTCCGAATGCGCGTCCGGACGGGCACCGCCGAGCACGGCGAGCGTCGCACGGTACAGGTCTTCGAGCAGCTTGCCTTTCCACGTGTTCCAGACTTTCGGGCTGGTGCCGCGAATGTCGGCCACCGTCAGCAGATAGAGCGCCGTCAGGCGCCGCTCGGTGCCGACCAGATCGGCGAACCGCTTGATCACTTCCGGGTCGCTCGTGTCCTGCTTCTGGGCGACCTGGCTCATCGTCAGGTGATGCTGGACGAGCCAGACGATCAGCGAGGTGTCGTCGGTGGAAATGTCGTGCTCGCGACAGAAGCGGCGCGCGTCGGCCATGCCGAGGGTGGAGTGATCGCCGCCGCGGCCCTTCGCGATGTCGTGGAACAGCGCGGCCACGTACAGCACGTATGGCCGCTCGAAGTTCACGATCAGCTGGCTGCAGAACGGGTATTCGTGCGCGTGCTCGGCCACCGCGAAGCGCCGCATGTTCCGAAGCACCATCAGGATGTGCTGATCGACCGTATAGACGTGATACAGATCGTGCTGCATCTGTCCGACGATACGTCGGAAGTTCAGCAGATAGCGCCCAAGCACGCTGGTCTGGTTCATCAGACGCATCGCATGCGTGACGCCCTGCGGCTGTTTGAGGATTTCCATGAAGAGGCGCCGGTTTTCCGGATCGCGCCGCCAGCGGTGATCCATCTTGTCGCGCGCGTTGTACAGCGCGCGCAGCGTGCGCGCCGACAACCCTTTGACGCCGGGCGTCTCTTCATACAGCAGGAAGGCTTCGAGGATCGCGTTCGGCTCGCGCTCGAACACGTCGTCGCTGGCGATTTCCAGCATGCCCTGTTTCTCGACGAAACGATCGGACAACACACGCGTAATACCGCTCGTGCTAGGAAAAAGCTGCGCTTCGATGTTCTGGATCAGAATGGTCGACAGCTGCGTGACGGCTTTGGCGGCCCAGTAATAGCGGCGCATCAGCTGTTCGCTGGCGCGGCGCGTGGACGTGGCCTTGAAGCCGAAGCTCTCGGCGAGCGGATTCTGCAGGTCGAAGACCAGAATGTCCTGGCGACGCCCCGCCAGCACGTGCAGACGGGCGCGCAGCGCCTTCAGGAAGCCTTCGTTGCGGCGCAGTTCGCGTGCTTCACGGTCGGTGATCAGGCCGCGCGCGTCCAGTTCGCGCCAGCTGCTGCCGAAGCCCGCTGCCTGCGTGATCCACAGAATCAGTTGAAGGTCGCGCAGGCCGCCCGGACTTTCCTTGACGTTCGGTTCGAGCGAGTAAGGGGTGTCCTGGAATTTCGCGTGACGCTGGCGCATTTCCAGGACTTTCGCCTGAAAGAACGCGCGGGGATCGAGAGCGTCGCGGTAGCGCAGCGAAAAGCTCTCAAACAGCGTCGTGCTGCCGACGATACGCCGCGCTTCGAGCAGCGAAGTCTGCACGGTGACGTCATTGGCCGATTCCTCGATGCATTGCGACACCGTGCGTACGCTGCTGCCGAGTTCCAGCCCCAGATCCCACGCGAGCCCGATGAAGCGCTCGATGCGCGCTTCGAGATGTGCCACCGGCTCGTCGGGCAGCAGCACCAGAATGTCGATGTCGGAGTGGGGCGCGAGCTCGCCGCGCCCGTAGCCGCCGACGGCCAGCAGCGCCAGCGACGCAGGCAGTTCGCACGCGGCCCACGCGCCGCGCAGCGCGTCGTCGGTGATGCGCGCGAGCGCGTGCATCAACGTGTCGACATTGGTCGCAGTCTTGAAGCGATCGAGCAGCGGGGTCTTGGCCACCTTGTAGTCCGCCTTGAGAGACGTGGCATCGGAAAGGGCGACAGCGTGAACGCTACTCATAGGCGGCGGGTGGCGGGAAGAGGATCAGGCTGTGGCGGCGGCCGCGATCTGCGGGCGGGCGGGCGTGCCGGCGGAAACAGTCAGCACTTCGTAGCCGGTCGGCGTGACGAGAATGGTGTGCTCCCATTGCGCCGACAGGCTGCGGTCCTTCGTCTTGACTGTCCATTGGTCGGGCATCGTGCGGATGTCGCGGCGGCCAGCGTTGATCATCGGTTCGATCGTGAAGATCATGCCCGCCTGCAGTTCGATGCCCGTGCCGGGGCGGCCGTAATGCAACACCTGCGGATCGTCGTGGAAAACCTGGCCTATGCCATGGCCGCAATACTCGCGCACGACGCTGTAGCCGAGGCCTTCCGCATGCTTCTGGATGGCATGGCCGATGTCGCCGAGATGCGCGCCCGGGCGCACCTGCTCGATGCCGAGCCACATGCATTCGTACGTGGTCTGGACGAGGCGCTTCGCCATGATCGAGCCCTCGCCGACGATGAACATGCGGCTCGTATCGCCGTAGTAGCCGTTTTTGATAACGGTGACGTCGATATTGAGCGCGTCGCCGTTCTTCAGCGCCTTGTCGCCGGGGATGCCGTGGCAGATCACGTCGTTCACCGACGTGCAGACCGCCTTCGGAAACGGCGGATAGCCCGGCGGCTGGTAGTTCAGCGGCGCGGGAATCGTGCCCTGCACGTTCGTCATGTATTCGTGGCACAGACGGTCGAGTTCGCCCGTCGTGACGCCGGGTTTGACGAACGGCGTGATGTAGTCGAGCACCTCGCTCGCGAGCCGTCCGGCGATGCGCATCTGCGCGATATCGTCTTCGTTTTTGAGCGTAATAGCCATGAGTCGGGCCTGAAATGCGGTTTATCGTGTAATTATCGCACCTTATTCACGCGATCGCTGGAAATTGCGGGGCGCGAAGGTTGGCAGCGGCGCTTGCGGCGGGCGTTGCGCGCGGCCTTGCCGGGCGGCCGGGTTGCGCGCGAGCGGGGCGTTACGGTGCAACCCGCGGCGCAGATGGGGCCACCGGGCAGGTTGAGTCCTGCAATGCTCGCGTGCTATACTCTTTGGCTAAGTCAATCGTCAGTTTGAATATTCAGTATTCACCTCGACGGTGGGCTTCTTCGTGAGCGGTGTCGTGCATGCATAAACATGCGGCGCGGTTCGCGGAATTCGCAAGCCGGCGCACCCAGGGTGTTCGCGGCGTCAGGTCTTCCCGAAGCGGTGAAGGCGGCGCGGCGGATACGGCAGCCGGCTTAAGACCCAACCCTAGCGGAGATTTTCATGGCAGTTACCATGCGTCAAATGCTGGAAGCCGGTGTCCACTTCGGTCACCAGACGCGCTTCTGGAATCCCAAGATGGCCCCCTTCATCTTCGGCCATCGCAACAAGATTCACATCATCAATCTCGAAAAGACGCTGCCGATGTACAACGACGCGCTGAAGTACGTGCGTCAACTGGCAGCGAACCGCGGCACGATCCTGTTTGTCGGCACGAAGCGTCAATCGCGCGACACGATCGCTGAAGCAGCGCAACGCGCAGGCATGCCGTTCGTCAACGCGCGCTGGCTCGGCGGCATGCTGACCAACTTCAAGACGCTGAAGGTTTCGATCAAGCGCCTGAAGGACATGGAAGCAGCAGTCGAGGCAGGCGAGCTCGAAAAGATGAGCAAGAAGGAAGCGCTGCTGTTCGAACGCGAAATCGCCAAGCTGCAAAAGTCGATTGGCGGCGTGAAGGACATGGGCGGCATTCCTGATGCAATCTTCGTCGTCGACGTCGGCTATCACAAGATTGCCGTGACGG
Source organism: Paraburkholderia sp. XV (assembly GCF_020177535.1). Lineage (NCBI taxonomy): Bacteria > Pseudomonadati > Pseudomonadota > Betaproteobacteria > Burkholderiales > Burkholderiaceae > Paraburkholderia > Paraburkholderia sp. XV. The sequence goes on from NZ_JAGUUD010000014.1 coordinate 87,626, forward strand.
AAGCGAACAAGCTGGGCGTGCCCGTCATCGCCGTGGTCGATACGAACCACTCGCCCGAAGGCGTGGACTACGTGATCCCGGGTAACGACGACGCCAGCAAGGCTGTCGCGCTGTACACGCAAGGCGTGGCCGACGCGATCCTCGAAGGCCGTGCGAACGCGGTCAACGAAGTCGTGCAGGCTGTCCGCGGCACCGACGGCGACGAGTTCGTCGAGGTCAACGGGGAAGCGTAAAGCACCCTGTGTCCGGCAAAAAAGGGGGCTCTCTATAGTCCCCTTTTTTTTAGTCGCGACGATCTGAATGAGCGTGCCGCAACGGGCACGCGGCGGCGCCCGAAAAATGTGCGCTGCGCAGGAAACGAAATCCTGCCGCCGGCATCGAATGCGGGCGGCGTGTGACAGACAGACTCAAGGAGCGAATGATGGCGGCAATTACCGCAAGCATGGTGGCAGAACTGCGCGCGAAGACCGATGCGCCGATGATGGAATGCAAGAAGGCGCTGACGGAAGCCGACGGCGACATGGCGCGTGCGGAAGAACTGCTGCGCGTGAAGCTCGGCAACAAGGCCAGCAAGGCAGCGTCGCGCGTCACGGCTGAAGGCGTGATCGCTTCGTTCATCGAAGGCGGCGTCGGCGCGATCGTCGAGCTGAACTGCGAAACCGACTTCGTTTCGAAGAACGACGACTTCATCGGCTTCACGAAGCAGGTCGCCGAACTCATCGTCAAGCAAAACCCGGCTGACGTCGCTGCTCTGTCGGCACTGCCGCTGGAAGGCTCGACGGTCGACGCAGTGCGCTCGGCGCTGGTCGGCAAGATCGGTGAAAACCTGTCGATCCGCCGTTTCGCACGTTTCGAAACGTCGAACAAGCTGGCTGCGTACCTGCACGGCACGCGTATCGGCGTGCTGGTCGAGTACACGGGCGCGGACGAGCAGGTCGGCAAGGACGTCGCGATGCACATCGCGGCCATGAAGCCGGTTTCGCTGTCGTCGGACGACGTTCCCGCTGACCTCATCGCCAAGGAACGCAGCATCGCCGAACAGAAGGCTGCCGAATCGGGCAAGCCGGCTGAGATCGTCGCCAAGATGGTCGACGGCTCGGTGCAGAAGTACCTGAAGGAAGTGTCGCTGCTGAACCAGCCGTTCGTGAAGAACGACAAGCAGACGATCGAGCAGATGCTGAAGGCAGCGAACGCGAGCGTGCAGAAGTTTGCGCTGTTCGTGGTCGGCGAGGGCATCGAGAAGCGTCAGGACGACTTCGCGGCTGAAGTGGCTGCGCAAGTCGCTGCTGCAAAGCAACAATAAGCGTTATTTAAGTTTCACGCAGTACCGTTTGACCGCGGCGGAGCTGGACTTCGCCGCGGCCGGCAGCGCCTCCGGGCTGTGCGCGCGACAGGCGTTGCAGCCACCCGTTGGCAGGCCTCGATCAAAGGGTTGAGGCGCGTCAATTTGGCGGCGCTTGCCCGAACCCCTATTTCACCCCTACAGTTAGTTTCTTGTTGTTTGGCGGCTTTTTGCCCTGCTCAGCGCGACCCGGATATCTCTATGCCCACTGCCTATAAACGCGTCCTCCTCAAACTCTCTGGCGAAGCCCTGATGGGCGACGATGCATTCGGCATCAATCGTGCGACGATCGAAAGAATGGTGGCGGACGTGGCCGAGGTGGTGCGGCTCGGCACGCAACTGGCGGTGGTGATCGGCGGCGGCAATATCTTTCGTGGCGTCGCGGGCGGCGCGGCGGGCATGGACCGTGCAACGGCTGACTACATGGGCATGCTGGCCACGATGATGAACGCGCTGGCGCTGCAGGACGCAATGCGTCACGCCGGCATCGAGGCGCGCGTGCAGTCGGCGCTGCGCATGGACCAGGTGGTCGAGCCTTACATCCGCCCCCGCGCGATCCGCCAGCTGGAAGAAGGCAAGGTCGTGATCTTCGCGGCCGGCACGGGCAATCCGTTCTTCACGACCGACACGGCAGCTGCGCTGCGCGGCTCGGAAGTGGGCGCCGAAGTGGTGCTGAAGGCGACCAAGGTGGACGGTGTCTACTCGGCCGACCCGAAAAAAGACCCGTCGGCCACGCGCTATACGACGATCAGTTTCGACGAGGCGATCGGCCGCAATCTGCAAGTGATGGACGCCACGGCGTTCGCGCTGTGCCGCGACCAGAAGCTGCCGATCCGCGTGTTTTCGATCGTCAAGCCGGGCGCGCTCAAGCGCATCGTGCAGGGCGAGGACGAAGGCACGCTCGTCCACGTGTAAACTCTCTTTCACGTCTGTGGGCTTGAACGCGGGCTCAGGCTGCGCCTCGCGCGCTTATGGGCCCGCATCGTTTTGAAGGTTCGGAGGTTTAATCATGTCTGTGGCTGACACCAAGAAAGGCGCTGAGCAAAAGATGCAGCGCTCGATCGACGCGTTCAAGAACGATCTGTCGAAGATCCGCACGGGCCGTGCGCACACGGGCCTGCTCGATCACATCCAGGTCGATTACTACGGCTCGCCTGTGCCGATCTCGCAGGTCGCGAACCTGACGCTGATCGACGCGCGCACGATCGGCGTGCAACCGTGGGAAAAGAAGATGATCACGGTCGTCGAAAAGGCGATTCGCGAATCGGATCTGGGTCTGAACCCGGCGTCGCAAGGCGACGTGATCCGCGTACCGATGCCCGCGCTGACGGAAGAGCGCCGCCGCGAACTGACGAAGGTCGTCAAGAGCGAAGGCGAAACGGCCAAGGTGGCCGTGCGCAACCTGCGCCGCGACGCGAACGAAGCGCTGAAGAAGCTCGTGAAGGACAAGGAAATTTCGGAAGACGACGAGCGCCGTGGTAGCGAAGACATCCAGAAGTTGACGGACAAATTCGTGGCCGAAATCGACAAGCTCGTACAGACCAAGGAAGGCGAGATCATGACGGTTTGAGGACCTGGCGCATACCAGACCTCAAGACTTTCACTGATCATCGTTTCTTTCTTTGCAGCTTTACCCGACGGCCATGACCTATACAAGCTCAACCGTTCGCGTCCCTGACGTCTCAGCCGTACCGCGTCATATCGCGATCATCATGGACGGCAATGGCCGTTGGGCGACGCAACGCCGCCTGCCGCGCGTGGCGGGCCATACGCGCGGCGTCGACGCCGTGCGCGCAGCCGTCGAGGCGTGCGCGCGCCAGGGCGTCGAATATCTGACGCTGTTCGCATTCAGTTCGGAAAACTGGCGCCGTCCGACCGACGAAGTGTCGTTTCTGATGCGCCTGTTCGTGACCGCGCTAGAGCGAGAGATCGGCAAGCTGCACGCGAACGGCATCCGCCTGCGCGTGGTCGGCGATCTGTCGATGTTCGACAAGAAGATCCAGGATCTGATCGCGCGCGCCGAAACCAAGACGGCGCGCAACACACGCCTCACGCTTACCATCGCCGCGAACTACGGCGGCCGCTGGGACATCATGCAGGCCACGCGCAAGCTGGTCGAGCAGTCGGTGGCGGCGGGGCGTTCCGTCGAGGTGAACGAAGACGCCTTCGCCGAGCACCTCGCGATGGCCTACGCGCCCGAGCCGGATCTGTTCATCCGCACGGGCGGCGAGCAGCGCATCAGCAACTTCCTGCTGTGGCAGCTCGCCTACACCGAGTTCTACTTCACCGATACCTATTGGCCGGATTTCGACGCCGACGCGCTCGGCCGCGCCATTGGTTCGTACACGGGGCGCGAGCGGCGCTTCGGACGCACGAGCGCGCAGCTCGAGCCGCAATCGCAAAACGTCGATTCGCTTCCATGCTAAAAACCCGTGTCATCACGGCGATCGTCCTGCTGGCCATTCTTCTGCCTGTCACGCTTTGGGCGCCGATCGGCGGCTTTGGTGCGCTGATCGCGTTCGTCGTCGTGTTTGCCGCGTGGGAATGGGCGCGGCTTCTGAAGCTGCCGGGCGCCGGTCCCGTCATCTACGCGATCGTCGCCGCGCTGGCGCTGGTCGCCAGCACGAAGCTCGGCACGGGCGTCACGGCGCCTCGCCCGCTGTTCGAGGCTTCATCAATCTTCTGGATATTCGCCGGCCCGTTCGTGCTGCTGCGCAAGCCGACGCTCTCGCAGGGCGCATGGCGGCCGTTCCTGCTGCTGGCGGGCGTGGTCGTGTTCGCCGCCTGCTGGCATGCGCTCGTCGCGGCGCGGATGGCGGGCGTGCCGTTCGTGCTTTCCCTGCTGCTGGTGGTCTGGTTGGCCGATATCGGCGCATACTTTGCGGGTAAGGCGTTTGGAAAGCACAAACTCGCGCCGTCGATCAGTCCCGGCAAGACCTGGGAAGGCGCGATCGGCGGGTGGCTGGCCGTGATGATCGTCGCGGCGCTCGCTGTCATCACGCATGCCTTTGCGCCGACCCTGTTTTCCGCGCTGCTCGACCGTCTGGGCACCGCTCGTGCGTTCGCTACGCTGACCTTGCTGGTCGTGTTCAGCGTGGTGGGCGATCTGTTCGAATCGATGCTCAAGCGCCAGGCCGGCGTAAAGGATTCGAGCAATCTGCTGCCGGGTCACGGCGGCGTGCTCGACCGCATCGACGCTTTGTTGCCGGTGCTGCCGCTTGCGATGCTCGTGTTGTCGTAGCCATCGGCTAGAGAAAGAGATATGCAAAAACGAATTAGTTTGCTCGGTTCTACGGGCTCGATCGGAGACAGCACGCTCGACGTCGTCGCGCGTCATCCTGAGCGCTTCTCGGTGTATGCGCTGACGGCGCACCGCAATGGCGACAAGCTCGTCGAGCAATGCCTGCGCTTTCAGCCCGAAGTCGCCGTGGTCGGCGACGCCGATACGGCCGCGAGCGTGGCCGCGAAACTGCGCGCAGCGGGCTGCAAGACCGAGGTGACTTACGGTACGCAGGCCTTGGTCGATGTGTCGAAGAGCGACGGCTGCGACACCGTGGTCGCGGCGATCGTCGGCGCGGCGGGCCTCGAGCCGAGTCTTGCGGCGGCGCGCGCGGGCAAGCGCATCCTGCTCGCCAACAAGGAAGCGCTGGTGATGTCGGGCGCGATCTTCATGGACGCCGTGCGCGACAACGGCGCGATCCTGCTGCCCGTCGACAGCGAGCACAACGCGATCTTCCAGTGCCTGCCGCGTGAATCGGCGCTGCATGGCGGCGTGTCGAAGATCATCCTGACGGCGTCGGGCGGCCCATTCCGCACGCGCGAGCCCTCCAGCCTCGGCGACGTCACGCCGGAAGAGGCATGCAAGCACCCGAACTGGGTGATGGGCCGCAAGATTTCCGTCGATTCCGCGACGATGATGAACAAGGGCCTCGAAGTCATCGAGGCGCATTGGCTGTTCAATCTCCCGGGCGACCGCATCGAGGTGCTGATTCACCCGCAGAGCGTGATTCACTCGCTCGTGTCGTACGCGGACGGTTCGGTGCTCGCGCAACTGGGCAACCCGGACATGCGCACGCCCATCGCGCACGCACTGGCGTTCCCGGATCGCGTCGATTCCGGCGTCGCGCAACTCGATCTCGCGCAGATCGCTCAACTGTCGTTCGAAAAGCCCGATTACACGCGCTTCCCGTGTCTCGCGCTGGCGATGAAGGCGCTGGCCGAGGGCGGCGTCGCAAGCGCAGCGCTGAATGCGGCGAACGAGATCGCCGTCGAGGCATTCCTGACGCGCCGCATCGGCTTCATGGCGATCGCCCAGGTCGTCGATGCCGTGCTGAACGCATTGCCCAACCGCGAGGCATCGAGCCTCGCCGATGTGGTCGACGCCGACGCCGCTGCGCGACGCGCCGCCCACGCTTTCATCGACGGTCTGCCGGCGGGCGCCCGCCTTACGGAACGCGCCGTCCAGTGAGGCGTTTATGAACCTGCTGATCGAAGTGGTCGCCTTCGCAGTCGCGATTGGCGTACTGGTGGTCGTCCATGAGTATGGCCACTACAGCATCGCGCGCCTGTGCGGCGTCAAGGTGTTGCGTTTTTCGATCGGCTTCGGCAAGCCGCTCGCGCGCTGGGTCAGCAAGAAGACGGGAACCGAGTGGACCATCGCGGCGCTGCCGCTCGGCGGCTACGTCAAGATGCTCGACGAGCGCGAAGAGGGCGCGCCCATCGAGCCCGCCGATTTACCGCGTGCGTTCAACCGTCAGTCGGTCGGCAAGCGCATTGCAATCGTGGCGGCGGGCCCGATCGCCAACTTCATTCTTGCTGTCGTGCTGTTCGCCGCCGTGTTCGCGACGGGCGTCACCGAGCCCGCGGCGATCGTCGCGGCGCCCGCTGTCGAAACGGCCGCCGCGCGCGCGGGCTTTGACGGCGGCGAGACGGTGGTGGCCGTGCGCGATGCGAATGCGGGCGAATCGGAACCCGTGCGCTCGTGGTCCGATCTGCGCTGGAAGCTGCTGGGCGCTGCGTTCGACCACAAACGCGTCGTGCTGACCGCGAAGGACACGCACGGCACGTTCGACTTCCCGCTCGACTTGCAGAATCTTTCCGACAAGGAAGTCGATGACGATTTCATGTCGCGCCTCGGTTTCGAACCGGGCGGCGGGACGTTGTCGGTGGCGGGCGTGCAGCCGGGCAGCGCGGCCTTGCAGGCGGGGCTGCAGGCGGGCGACCGGATTCGCGCTGTTGACGGCCATCCCGCCGACAACGCGACCACCTTCATCAACTACATCAAGTCGCACGCGGGCAAGCCGATCGTGCTGCAGATCGAGCGCGGCGCGAAGAACCAGCAGACGGGTGCATTACAGAATCTAACCATCGTGCCGGGCGCACAGCGCGACGAAACGACCGGGCAACCCATCGGCCGGATCGGCGCCGAGCTCGCCACCCAGGTGCCGTCCATCGACGTCCGCTATGGTCCCGTCGACAGCGTGCGGCTCGGCGCGCATCGTACGTGGGACCTTGCTGTGTACTCCGTGCGGATGTTCGGCAGGATGATCGTCGGCGAAGCGTCGCTGAAGAATCTGTCCGGTCCCGTGACCATTGCGGACTATGCAGGCAAGAGCGCGAGACTCGGTCCGTCAGCATTCCTGTCGTTCCTTGCGCTTGTCAGCATAAGCCTCGGCGTGCTCAACCTTTTACCAATACCGGTATTGGACGGGGGGCATCTGTTATATTATCTGGTTGAAGCTGTTACCGGCAAAGCCGTATCGGATCGCTGGCAGCTCGTTCTTCAAAGAGCGGGACTGGCTTGTATCGTCGCCTTGTCGGCGATCGCGCTGTTCAACGATCTTGCGCGTTTAATCCATTTTTAAAGTGTCTGGCGGCGTACGATGGCGCCCGCCTGACCTGATGCAGCTATACACACTGGGGAAGCACGTTGTTTAAACCTCATCGCTTTGTTCCAAAGACGGTTGTAGCCGCGGCAATCGCCGCGCATGGGCTGGCAGCTCACGCGACGACACCTTTTGTGGTGAAAGACATTCGGATCGAAGGGCTGCAACGCGTAGAACCCGGCACGGTGTTCTCCTATCTTCCCATCAAGCAAGGCGATACGTTTTCCGACGAAAAGGCTTCCGAAGCCATTCGCGCGCTGTATGCGACGGGTTTCTTCAACGACGTGAAGATCGCCACAGAAGGCGACGTCGTGGTGGTTCAGGTGCTCGAGCGTCCCGCCATCGGCACGATCGACTTCTCCGGCCTGCACGAGTTCGAGAAGGACAACCTGATCAAGGCGCTGCGTGCCGTTGGCCTCTCCCAGGGCCGCTATTACGACAAGGCGCTCGTCGACAAGGCCGAACAGGAATTGAAGCGCCAGTATCTGACGCGCGGTTTCTACGCAGCTGAAGTCACGACTACGATCACGCCGATCGATCGCAACCGTGTTGCGGTCCTGTTCGCCGTGATCGAAGGTCCGAGCGCGAAGATCCGCCAGATCAACTTCATCGGCAACAAGGCTTTCAGCACGGGCACGCTGCGCGACGAAATGCAGCTGTCCACGCCGAACTGGTTCTCGTGGTACACGAAGAACGACCTGTATTCGAAAGAAAAGCTCACGGGCGACCTCGAGAACGTCCGCTCGTACTACCTGAATCGCGGCTATCTCGAGTTCAACATCGAGTCGACGCAGGTGTCGATCACGCCCGACAAGAAGGACATGTATCTGACGGTGACGCTGCACGAAGGCGAGCCGTACACGATCAACAGCATCAAGCTCGCGGGCAATCTGCTCGACCGCGAAGCCGAGCTGAACAAGCTGATCAAGATCAAACCGGGCGACAAGTTCTCTGCTGAAAAACTGCAGGCCACGACCAAGGCGATCGTCGACAAGCTCGGCGAATACGGCTACGCGTTCGCGACCGTGAACGCGCTGCCGCAGATCGACCAGGAGCATCACAAGGTCGACCTGACGCTGCAGGTCGATCCGAGCCGCCGCGTGTACGTGCGCCGCATCAACGTGGTGGGCAACACGCGTACGCGCGACGAAGTCGTGCGCCGGGAAATGCGCCAGCTCGAAAGCTCGTGGTTCGATTCGAACCGGCTGGCATTGTCGAAGGACCGTATCAACCGTCTGGGCTACTTCACGGACGTGGACGTGACGACGATTCCCGTCGAAGGCACGCCGGACCAGGTGGACGTCGACGTGAAGGTCGCCGAAAAGCCGACGGGCGCGATCACGCTGGGCGCGGGCTTCTCGTCGACGGACAAGGTGGTGCTGTCGGCGGGCGTGTCGCAGGACAACGTGTTCGGTTCGGGCACGAGCCTCTCGGTGAACGTGAACACCGCGAAGACGTACCGCACGTTGACGGTCACGCAGGTCGACCCGTATTTCACGGTCGACGGCATCAAGCGCATCACCGACGTCTACTACCGCACGTACGAGCCGCTGTACTACTCGACGGATTCGAGCTTCCGTATCGTCACGATGGGTGGCGACCTGAAGTTCGGCATTCCGTTCTCGGAAGTGGACACGGTGTATTTCGGCGCGGGCTTCGAGCAGAATACGCTCGACGTCGATGCGAACACGCCGCAGGCCTACAAGAACTACGTGCAGGACTTCGGCCGCGTGTCGAACAACGTGCCGCTGACGGTCGGCTGGTCGCGCGATGCGCGTGACAGCGCGCTGGTGCCGAGCCGCGGTTACTTCACGCAGGCCAATGCCGAATACGGCACGCCGATCGGCGGCACCGAGTATTACAAGGCTGACTTGCAGGCGCAGTACTATTACTCGTTCTCGCGCGGCTTCGTGATCGGCTTCAACGTGCAGGGCGGTTACGGCAACGGCATCGGCAACGCGTACCCGATCTTCAAGAACTACTACGCGGGCGGTATCGGCTCGGTCCGGGGTTATGAACCGAGCTCGCTGGGTCCGCGCGACAAGGTCACGAACGACCCGATCGGCGGCAACAAGATGTTCGTCTCCAACATCGAACTCACGTTCCCGCTGCCGGGCACGGGCTATGACCGCACGCTGCGTGTGTTCACCTTCCTCGACGCCGGTAACGTCTGGGGCGATGCGCGTCAGGGCGGCGACACGACGGTCGGTTCGAACGGCTTGCGTTACGGTTATGGTGTCGGTCTCGCGTGGATTTCGCCGATCGGGCCGCTCAAGCTGTCGCTGGGCTTCCCGCTCCAGAAACATACGGGCGACCAGTATCAGAAGTTCCAGTTCCAGATCGGTACGGCGTTCTGATTGCGCGCACCGGAACTGGAACCCCTTACAGCATCGAGAGGATGACTTTGCTAACTGGTATGTTTTCGAAACGTGTGGCGTGTGCAATGGTGCTTGCCATGACGCTCGGCGTTGGCGCGGCGAATGCCGCGCTGGCGCAGGAAGCGCGAATCGCCGCGGTGAATTCGGATCGCATCCTGCGTGAATCGGCGGCGGCGAAAGCGGCGCAGACCAAGCTCGAAGCGGAGTTCGCGAAGCGCGACAAGGACCTGCAGGACATGGCGCAGCGTCTGAAGTCGCTGTCCGACTCGCTCGACAAGAACGGCGCGTCGCTGGCGCCGGCCGACCGCGCGCAAAAACAGCGCGACCTGTCGCAGCTCGACACGGATTTCCAGCGCAAGCAGCGGGAATTCCGCGAAGACCTGAACCAGCGCCGCAATGAAGAACTGGCGGCCGTGCTGGATCGCGCGAACAAGGTCATCAAGCAGATCGCCGAGCAGCAACACTACGATCTGATCGTGCAGGAGGCCGTCTACGTCAGCCCGCGTATCGACATCACCGACCAGGTGCTGAAGGCGCTGGCCGCATCGGGCAACTGAAGCCGGGCCGGACGGCGCCCACGCCAGCCGTCCGGCGCCAAACCCCTGGCGCGCGCGAGAAGTGCACGACGCGCGCAAGTTGGGCAACTGAACAGCAGGAGCAGTACACGCATGGCATTCACGCTCGAGGAGATCGTCCAGCAGTTCGGCGGAGAGATCGTCGGCGATCGCGCGCACCGCGTCAGCAATCTGGCGCCGCTCGATCAGGCTGGCCCCGATCAACTGGCGTTTCTCGCCAACCCGAAGTATCTGGCGCAAGTCGAGACGACGCGCGCGGGCGCGGTGCTGATCAACGCGGCGGATCTGGAGAAGGTGACGTCGCGCGACGCTCGTAATTTCATCGTCACGCCGAATCCGTACGCTTACTTCGCGCGCCTCGCGCAGGCCTTCATCGACATGGCGTCGCCGAAGGCGAAGCCTGGCGTGCATCCGAGCGCGACCATCGACCCGTCGGCGCAGATCGCCGCGAGCGCCGTGATCGGCCCGAACGTGACGGTCGAAGCGGGCGCGTCGATCGGCGAGAAGGTGCGCCTCGACGCGAACGTATTCGTCGGTCGTGGCACGCAGATCGCGGCGGGCTCGCATCTGTATCCGAACGTCGCCGTGTACCACGGCTGCAAGATCGGCGAGCGCGTAATCATTCACGCGGGCGCCGTGATCGGCTCGGACGGCTTCGGCTTCGCGCCGGACTTCGTCGGCGAAGGCGATGCGCGTACGGGCAGCTGGGTCAAGATCCCGCAGGTTGGCGGCGTGTCGATCGGACCGGACGTCGAAATCGGCGCAAATACCACGATCGACCGCGGCGCGATGGCCGATACTGTCATCGAAGAATGCGTGAAGATCGACAACCTCGTGCAGATCGGCCATAACTGCAAGATCGGCGCCTACACGGTGATTGCCGGTTGCGCGGGCATTGCGGGCAGCACCACAATCGGCCGCCACTGCATGATCGGCGGCGCGGTCGGCATTGCCGGCCACGTCACCCTGGCCGACTACGTGATCGTCACGGCAAAGTCGGGTGTATCGAAGTCGCTTCTGAAGCCCGGCATGTACACGAGCGCATTCCCGGCCGTCGATCACGCCGACTGGAACAGGAGTGCCGCGTTGATGCGCAACCTCGACAAGTTGCGCGATCGCATCAAGGCGCTCGAAGCCGCAGTCGCCAGCGCCTCCGGAGACAAGGCGTAAGGATCGCCGGCATCATCGGCACGACCGGAAGGAAACGCCGGCGCGCGCGGCCCCCGGATCGCGCGCAGCCGGAACAGGAACGGGCGGCAGGGCGCGTCGTCATCAATCAGGCCCTTGCACCCAGCATTCGAAGTCATCATCGCGCAACCCCCGCGTGAGCAGAAACACCATGAGCACCGAAAAAATCAATCTCGACATTCACAAGATTCTCACGCTGCTGCCGCACCGCTATCCGATCCTGCTGGTCGATCGGGTGCTCGAACTCGAGCCGCACAAGAGCATCAAAGCGCTGAAGAATGTGTCGATCAACGAACCGTACTTCATGGGTCACTTCCCGAAGCGCCCGGTTATGCCTGGCGTGCTGATTCTGGAAGCGCTCGCGCAGACGGCAGCGCTCCTGACCTTCGCGGAAGAGCCGCACGATCCCGACAACACGCTGTATCTGTTCGTCGGCATCGACAATGCGCGCTTCAAGCGGGTCGTCGAGCCGGGCGACCAGTTGATCCTGAACGTCACGTTCGAGCGCCATATGCGCGGCATCTGGAAGTTCAAGGCGCGCGCGGAAGTGGACGGCCAGGTGGCTGCCGAAGCCGACCTGATGTGCGCGGTGCGCCAGACGGACAGCGAGTGATGCCGGCGGCCGGGCAGCCGTGAGCGGCGTGTCCGGGCACGCGCGAGGCAGAACCATCGAAACCTTGAGCGGTCACAAAACGGGTTGCATCGTGACCGCTTCAACGCGTCGGATGACGCCGCAGCGTCATCGGCGGTATGTAACTGATACGCGGAAATACTAGCGAGGGCGCATGAGCAGGATTCATCCTACTGCGATCATCGAGTCGGGCGCGCAGCTCGACGAATCGGTCGAAATCGGACCGTACGCCATTGTCGGCGCGCACGTCACGATCGGCGCACGTACGACCATCGGTTCGCACAGCGTGATCGAAGGTCACACGACGATCGGCGAAGACAACCGGATCGGTCACTACGCATCGGTCGGCGGGCGTCCGCAGGACATGAAGTACAGGGACGAGCCGACGCGGCTCGTGATCGGCAATCGCAACACGATCCGCGAGTTCACCACGATCCACACGGGCACCGTGCAGGACAAGGGCGTCACGTCGCTCGGCGACGACAATTGGATCATGGCCTACGTGCATATCGGCCACGACTGCCAGATCGGCAGCAACGTGATCCTGTCGAGCAACGCGCAGATGGCGGGTCACGTGATCATCGGCGATCACGCGATCGTCGGCGGCATGTCGGGCGTGCATCAGTTCGTGCGGATCGGCGCGCATTCCATGCTCGGTGGCGCGTCGGCGCTCGTGCAGGACATTCCGCCGTTCGTGATCGCGGCGGGCAACAAGGCGGAGCCGCACGGCATCAACGTCGAAGGGCTGCGCCGTCGCGGCTTTTCACCGGATGCGATTTCGGCACTGCGCTCGGCCTACCGTCTGCTGTACAAGAACGGTCTGTCGCTCGAAGAGGCAAAAGTGCAGTTGCGCGAACTCGCAGCGGCGGGCGGCGACGGCGACGAGCCGGTGCGCGCGCTCGTCGAATTCGTCGAGCAGTCGCAGCGCGGCATCATCCGCTAACCGATGCCGTTGCCTACCAGTCCGCTGCGGCTCGCAATGGTGGCCGGCGAGCCGTCGGGCGATCTGCTGGCGGCTTCGTTGCTGGACGGGCTCGCCGCCCGTCTGCCCGACACCACACAGTACTTCGGCATTGGCGGCCCGCGCATGATCGCGAAGGGCTTCGACGCGCATTTTCCGATGGAAAAGCTGTCGGTGCGCGGCTACGTCGAAGCGCTGAAGCACATTCCCGAGATTCTCGGCATTCGCAACGAACTGAAGCGCCAGTTGCTGGCCGAGCCGCCGTCCGCCTTTATCGGCGTCGATGCGCCCGACTTCAACTTCGGCCTCGAGCATCCGTTGCGCGACGCGGGCATACCGACCATTCACTTCGTCTGCCCATCCATCTGGGCGTGGCGCGGCGGCCGCATCAAGAAGATCGTCAAGGCCGTCGATCACATGCTGTGCGTGTTCCCGTTCGAAAAGGCGCTGCTCGAGAAATCGGGCGTGAAGGCGACCTATGTCGGTCATCCGCTCGCTGACGAGATCCCGCTCGAACCAGACACGGCAGGCGCGCGCCGCGTGCTCGGGCTGCCCGAAAGCGGCCCGGTGATCGCCGTGCTGCCGGGCAGCCGGCGCTCGGAAATCTCACTGATCGGCCCGACGTTCTTCGACGCGATGGAACTGATGTTGCAGCGCGAGCCGGGCGTGCGTTTCGTCATGCCGGCCGCGACGCCGGCGCTGCGCGAACTGCTCAAGCCGCTCGTCGAAGCGCATCCGAAGCTGCCGTTGACGCTGACGGACGGCAACGCGCAGATCGCCATGACGGCCGCCGACGCGATTCTCGTGAAAAGCGGCACGGTCACGCTGGAAGCGGCGCTGCTGAAAAAGCCGATGGTGATCTCGTACAAGGTGCCCTGGCTCACGGGGCAGATCATGCGCCGGCAGGGTTATCTGCCGTACGTCGGCTTGCCGAATATTCTGGCCGGCCGTTTCGTCGTGCCGGAAATCCTGCAGCACTTCGCGACGCCCGAAGCGCTGGCGGATGCCACGCTGACCCAGTTGCGCGACGACGCAAACCGGCGCACGCTGACGGAAATTTTCACCGAGATGCATCACGTGCTCAGGCAAAACACCGCGCAGCGGGCTGCGGAAGCGGTCGTCGCCGTCATCGAAGCGCGCCGGGGGCGTCCATGACCCGCGCGACGGGCGGGGCTGCGCCGCGCCGCAAAGCGTCGGCGAACAAAGCGGACCAGGGCGGCCTCGATTTTTCGTCGCCGGAAGACGTCATTTGCGGCGTCGACGAAGCGGGGCGCGGTCCGCTGGCCGGACCCGTGGTTGCTGCCGCCGTGATCCTCGATCCGTCGAAGCCGCGCATTCGCGGCCTCGACGATTCCAAGGCGCTGACGGCGAAAAAGCGCGACGAACTCTACGAGAAGATCATCGAGCGTTCGCTTGCGTATTGCGTCGCGTCGGCTTCCGTGGAAGAAATCGATTCGCTGAACATCCTGCACGCAACCATGCTCGCGATGAAGCGCGCAGTCGAAGGGCTAAAGGTCACGCCGACGCTGGCGAAGATCGACGGCAACCGTTGTCCGACGCTGAGCATTCGCAGCGAGGCGATCATCAGCGGCGACGCGCTGGTGCCGTGCATTTCGGCCGCGTCGATTCTCGCGAAAGTCACGCGCGACCGGATGCTGCTCGAACTGCATCAGATGTTCCCGGTATATGGCTTCGATGCACACGCCGGCTACGGCACGCCGCAGCATCTGACGGCGCTGCGCGAGCATGGTCCGTGCGAGCATCACCGGCGCTCGTTCGCGCCCGTGCGTGAAGCGCATGTGCGGCTCGGCACCGCCATTGGTTTGCAGGAAGGGGCGATCGTCATGCCGCCCGCAGCCGCCGACACAGCATTCCTCGCCGACGACAGCGCGCCGTTCTGACGCCACGCAAAACACGATCAAGCGCCTGCGGGCGCTTTTCTTTTCACCGCTATTCTTTTCGTGCTGCCTGTGAAAGCCATCACCTCGCGGGACAATCCGCTCTACAAGCGTCTGAAGGCATTGGCCGGCTCGACGCATCAACAGCGCAAGAGCGGCCATGCGCTGCTCGAAGGGTTTCACCTGGCGGGCGCGTATCTCGACGTCGCGGGCCAGCCGGAAATGTGCGTCGTCACGGAAGGCGCGCTGCGCCACGACGAGGCGCAGGCGCTGGTCGCGCGGATCGAGGAACGGCGCATCGTCACGCTGCCCGACGCGCTGTTTGGACAACTGTCGAACGTCGTCAACGGCGTCGGCCTGTTACTGCTCGTCGAGAAGCTCGACCTGCCGCTGCCCGGGCGCGTGACGCAGGGCTGCGTCGTGCTAGACGGCGTGCAGGACGCAGGCAATGTCGGATCGATTCTGCGCAGCGCTGCGGCAGCGGGCATCGGTCATGTGTTCTGCGCGCCGGGCACCGCGTACGCGTGGTCGTCGAAGGTGCTTCGCTCGGGGATGGGCGCGCATTTTCTGCTGCAGATTCACGAGGACATCGAGCCGCAGACGTTGATCGAACGGCTAGACGTGCCCGTCGCGATCACGGATTCGCACGGCGCGCAGGCAATCTACGACACCGATCTGTCGGGGCCTGTCGCGTGGGTGTTCGGCAATGAAGGGGCGGGCGTCTCGCAGCCATGGCGCGACGCGGTGACATACCGCGTGACGATTCCGCAGCCCGGCGGGATGGAGTCGCTCAATGTGGCGGCGGCCGCCGCCGTGTGTCTTTTCGAGCAGTGCCGGCAGCAGCGCGCTGCCGGCTGAATTCACTTATCGAAATCGACTCGCGCCATCAATACGACGACCGGTCCAGCCTGATTTCCTGCAGGATGGTCGTCGCGATTTCCTCGATCGACTTGTGCGTCGACGAGAGCCACTTGATCCCTTCGCGGCGCATCATCGTCTCGGCTTCGTTGATCTCGTAGCGGCAGTTTTCGAGCGCCGCATATTTGCTGCCGGGACGCCGCTCGTTGCGGATTTCCGAAAGCCGCTGCGGATCGATCGACAAGCCGAACATCTTCGTGCGATGCGCGAGCAGCGGCGTGGGCAGCTTGCCGCGCTCGAAGTCTTCGGGGATCAGCGGATAGTTTGCCGCTTTCACGCCGTATTGCATCGCCAGGTAGAGGCTGGTCGGCGTCTTGCCGCTGCGCGACACGCCGACGAGGATCACGTCGGCTTCTTCCAGATTGCGATTGGACTGGCCGTCGTCGTGCGCAAGCGAGAAGTTGATCGCCTCGATGCGGTTCTTGTATTCCTCGGTGTCGGCGTTCTGGTGGCCGCGGCCCATGGCGTGGCTCGACTTCAGTTCCAGTTCCTGTTCGAGCGGCTCGACAAAGGTCTGGAACATGTCCAGCACGAGCGCGTTCGAATCCTTCACGATCTGGTTCGACGCGCTGTCCACGAGGGTCGTGAAGACGATTGGGCGGCGGCCTTCGTGATGCGCGGCTTCGTTGATTTTTTCGAGCGTGGCGTAGGCTTTTTCCGTCGAATCGACGAAGGGCACACGGACCAGACGGAATTTCTGGTCGAACTGGGAGAGGATCGAATGCGCGAAGGTTTCGGCAGTGATCCCGGTACCGTCGGAGACGATGAATACGGTGGGCGGCATCAGTGGGCAGGGAACATGAGCGTCAAAATCCGCTCGAATCAGACATTGCCGCGTGGCGCGCGCTGCCCGGTGGCTGGCCGGAAAACGGCAGCGGCGCAACACCAGACGACACGCGGCGCAGCGTGCGCCCGAACGGGCAAACAGCCCCACGCGCGGCCAGGTTGACGCCGCGGGCTGTCACGCAAACCCCGTCGGCAAGCCGCGCGCGCCGTTCGAGGCGCATTTCTCGTCCGACTGTCACATTTTGAGAGTCGGCACGGTAGAATAGCGGCAACCTGTTGGATAAGCAATTGCAGCCAAATCGCGTGTAACTATCTGTTATCGCTCTTTGATTGCGTCGTGATTTGTTCGTAAGTTGCACGGCAACGCTGCAAATTCGTTCAATCTTCTGCTTCGTCGGGCTTCGTGCCGCGCCTGAAGCCTTCCGCGATTGCTTCTCCAACAGGTTGCGCAAGGCACGAGTCACGCTCCCAATGGGCGCCTCGTGTTCGAGCCCACTTGCGCAATCGAGCATTTTTTCCACTTAGGGGCTTGTATGACTAACGCAGTTAACGTTGCTAAGGATCAGGCGTATGTAGTTCCATTCGAGCAGTTGCGAATGACCGACGTGGAAATCGTCGGCGGCAAGAATGCTTCGCTCGGCGAGATGATCAGTCAGCTCGCCGAAGCGGGTGTGCGCGTGCCGACGGGTTTCGCGACAACGGCGCTCGCATTCCGCGACTTTCTGCATCACAACAACCTGACCGAACGTATCGCCCAACGTCTCGAGACGCTCGACGTCGACGACGTGAAGGCACTCGCCGCTGCGGGTAAGGAGATCCGTCAATGGATCGTCGACGCCCCGCTGCAGGCGCGTCTCGAACAGGAAATCCGCGCAGGCTTCGACACGCTGCAAAAGAGCTCGCCTGAGGAACTGTCGTTCGCGGTCCGTTCGTCAGCGACGGCGGAAGACCTGCCGGACGCATCGTTCGCCGGTCAGCAGGAAAGCTACCTGAACGTGGTCGGCATCGAAGACGTGCTCGATCGCATGAAGCACGTGTTCGCGTCGCTCTACAACGACCGCGCCATCTCCTATCGCGTCCACAAGGGCTTCACGCATGCTGAAGTCGCGTTGTCGGCGGGCGTGCAGCGCATGGTGCGCTCGGACGTCGGCGCAGCGGGCGTGATGTTCACGCTGGACACGGAATCGGGCTTCAAGGACGCCGTGTTCATTACGTCGAGCTACGGCCTCGGCGAAACCGTCGTGCAAGGCGCGGTGAATCCGGACGAGTTCTACGTCTTCAAGACCACGCTCGCACAGAACAAGTACCCGATCATCCGCCGCTCGATCGGTTCGAAGCTCATCAAGATGGAGTTCACGAAGGCGGGCGAAGAAGGCCGCGTGAAGACAGTCGACGTGCCGCACGAGCAGCGCAACCGCTTCTCGATCACTGACGAAGACGTGATCGAACTGGCGAAGTACGCGGTCATCATCGAAAAGCACTACCAGCGTCCGATGGACATCGAGTGGGGCAAGGACGGTCGCGACGGCAAGATTTTCATTCTGCAGGCGCGCCCCGAAACGGTGAAGAGCCAGGGCGGCAACAAGGCTGAGCAGCGCTTCAAGCTGAAGGGCCAGTCGCAGGTGCTGGCGACGGGCCGGGCAATCGGCCAGAAGATCGGCGCGGGCCCCGTGCGCGTGATTCACGATCCTTCGGAAATGGAGCGCGTGCAGCCGGGCGACGTGCTGGTCGCGGACATGACCGACCCGAACTGGGAACCCGTGATGAAGCGCGCAGCCGCGATCGTCACGAACCGTGGCGGCCGTACCTGCCACGCGGCGATCATCGCGCGTGAACTGGGTGTGCCCGCCGTGGTGGGTTGCGGGGATGCATCGGACGTGCTGAAGGACGGCGCGCTGGTGACCGTTTCGTGTGCGGAAGGCGACGAAGGCAAGATCTACGACGGTCTGCTCGAAACGGAAGTGACGGAAATCCAGCGTGGCGAACTGCCGGACATTCCCGTCAAGATCATGATGAACGTGGGCAATCCGCAGCTCGCATTCGACTTCGCGCAACTGCCGAACAAGGGCGTCGGTCTTGCTCGCCTCGAATTCATCATCAACAACAACATCGGCGTTCACCCGAAGGCGATTCTCGAGTACCCGAACATCGATCAGGACCTGAAGAAGGCCGTCGAAAGCGTCGCGCGCGGTCACGCATCGCCGCGTGCGTTCTATGTCGACAAGCTGACGGAAGGCATCGCGACGATCGGCGCTGCGTTCTATCCGAAGCCCGTGATCGTGCGTCTGTCGGACTTCAAGTCGAACGAGTACAAGAAGCTGATCGGTGGTTCGCGCTACGAGCCGGACGAGGAAAACCCGATGCTGGGCTTCCGCGGCGCGTCGCGTTACATCGCGGAAGACTTTGCGCAGGCGTTCGAAATGGAGTGCATCGCGCTCAAGCGCGTGCGTGAAGAGATGGGCCTCGACAACGTCGAGATCATGGTGCCGTTCGTGCGTACGCTGAAGCAGGCGGAGCGCGTGGTCGGGCTGCTGGCGAAGTACGGCCTCAAGCGCGGCGAGAACGGTCTGCGCCTGATCATGATGTGCGAAGTGCCGTCGAACGCGATCCTCGCGGAAGAGTTCCTGCAGTACTTCGACGGCTTCTCGATCGGTTCGAACGATCTGACGCAGTTGACGCTCGGCCTCGACCGCGACTCCGGCATGGAATTGCTGGCAGCGGACTTCGACGAGCGCGATCCCGCCATCAAGTTCCTGCTCAAGCGCGCGATCGAAACCTGCCTGCGTCTGGACAAGTACGTCGGCATTTGCGGCCAGGGCCCGTCGGATCATCCGGACTTCGCCGAGTGGCTGACGCAGGAAGGCATTGCGTCTATCTCGCTGAACCCGGACACGATCATCGATACGTGGCAGGCGCTGGCAAAAGTGACGAAGTAAGCATTGCGCATCGATTTGTAGCGGCGCGTAAAAGGTGCTGCTACGAACGATAAAACGCTGGCGCTTCATGCTATAAACACCCCGGTAGATCCGGGGTGTTTTGCTTTGTGGAGGCGCGAGTGTTCCAAAGTGGACTGTTCTGGTGGATCGGCGCAGGCGTGCTGATCGTGCTCGAACTGATGCACGGCACGTTCTATCTGCTGATGGTGGCGCTCGGCTTTATTGCGGCGGCGTTGGCGCGTCTCGCAGGGGCTGATCTGCCGCTGCAACTGTGCATTGCGGCTGCCGTGGCGCTTGCCGCGATGCTGTTGCTGCGCAAGTCGCGCTTCGGACGGAAAACGAAAGCGCGCGCCGAAGCCGCGCGCAATCCCGACGTGAACCTCGATATCGGCTCGACGCTGACCGTGCGCGCGTGGCACGATGGACACGCGCGCACCAGGTATCGTGGCGCGTCATGGGATGTCGAACTCGCGCCCGGCGAGCCGGAAGACGCCAGTCTCTATGAAATCACTGCATTGCGAGGCAACTGTTTCGTCGTTGTCGCGAGCAAGCGTGCGCCGGCGAGGGCCTGAGCCGTCAGATGCAGTGCAGGCGCAACTGAACGCGCACAACAATTCAAAAGCAGATGGGGGTGCAGGAATGGAATCGTCGAGTATCGTCGGACTGGTGTTGCTGATTGTCGTGATCGTGGTCGCTGCGCAGACGATCAAGATCGTGCCGCAGCAGCACGCGTGGGTGATGGAGCGCCTCGGGCGCTATCACGCGACGCTCACGCCGGGCTTGAGTTTCGTGGTGCCGTTCATCGACCGGATTGCGTACAAGCATGTGCTCAAGGAAATTCCGCTCGACGTGCCGAGCCAGGTCTGCATCACGCGCGACAACACGCAGTTGCAGGTGGACGGCGTGCTGTACTTTCAGGTTACCGATCCGATGAAGGCGTCATACGGGTCGAGCAACTTCGTGTTCGCGATCACGCAGCTGTCGCAGACGACGTTGCGCTCGGTGATCGGCAAGCTCGAACTCGACAAGACGTTCGAGGAGCGCGACTTCATCAATCATTCGATCGTGTCGGCGCTCGACGAAGCGGCGTCGAACTGGGGCGTGAAGGTGTTGCGTTACGAGATCAAGGATCTGACGCCGCCTAAGGAGATTCTCCACGCGATGCAGGCGCAGATCACGGCGGAGCGCGAGAAGCGCGCGCTGATCGCGGCATCGGAAGGGCGCAAGCAGGAGCAGATCAATATCGCGTCGGGCGGGCGTGAGGCGGCGATCCAGAAGTCGGAGGGCGAACGGCAGGCGGCGATTAACCAGGCGCAGGGCCAGGCGGCGGCGATTTTGGCGGTCGCCGAGGCTAATTCTCAGGCAATCCAAAAAATTGCGGCGGCGATTCAGTCTACAGGCGGGATGGAGGCGGTGAATCTCAAGGTCGCTGAGCAGTATGTGGGTGCTTTTGCGAATCTGGCGAAGGCCGGGAATACGTTGATCGTGCCGGGGAATATGGCGGATATGGGGTCGATGATTGCGTCGGCGTTGACGATCGTGAAGCAGGCGAAGAGTGCCGGGTGATTAGGGTTTTTGTGTCGGCGAGGCTGGGGGGGCGCGCTGGCATCCGCGAATTGTGTTTTCGCTGGCATCCGCGAATTGTTAGCGTGCTTCAGGCGTCGCCCCTGTGCGGGGCGGCACCTACTTTTCTTT
>NZ_JAGUUD010000150.1:0-16187 GCF_020177535.1 Paraburkholderia sp. XV
CAAACACGGCCAAACAATCCGGCGTCGCCGACAACCAAAGAGTAGTTGCCGCCCCGCACAGGGGCAACGCATGCAAACCAAAACCACATCGCGGATGCCAGCGCAAACACGGCCAAACAATCCGGCGTCGCCGACAACCAAAGAGTAGTTGCCGCCCCACACAGGGACAACGCCTACGAACCAAAACCACATCGCGGATGCCACCGCAAAACAAAACACTACTAAACCCCAACCACCTGCGCCGTTTGACGCACAGAATCGACCCGTTAAAATCGTCCAGCGACAACTATTCCAATCACGCGATCAACGCATCCATCAAGGAGAAGACATGGACATCAAGAACAACGTGTTCCTGGTCACAGGCGGCGCGTCCGGCCTGGGCGCCGCAACAGCGCGCCTGTTCGCGCAGAACGGCGGCAAGGTCGTGCTCGCGGACCTGAACCACGAAACAGGCACGGCGCTCGCGCAGGAACTCGGCGGCGTGTTCGTCAAATGTGACGTGAGCCGCGAAGACGACGCCGTGCTCGCCGTCGAAGCCGCGACGAAACTCGGCGCACTACGCGGTCTCGTCAATTGCGCGGGCGTCGCGCCGGCGATGAAGACGGTCGGCAAAGACGGCCCGCATCCGCTCCACTCGTTCGCGCGCACGGTGTCGATCAATCTCGTCGGCACGTTCAACATGATTCGCCTCGCGGCCGCCGAGATGGCGAAACTCGAACCGAATGCGCTCGGCGAACGCGGCGTGATCGTCAACACAGCGTCCGTCGCGGCGTTCGACGGACAGATTGGCCAGGCCGCGTACGCGGCGTCGAAGGCGGGCGTCGCCGGCATGACGCTGCCGATCGCGCGCGACCTGTCGCGCAACGCGATCCGCGTCATGACGATTGCGCCGGGCATCTTCGAAACGCCGATGCTGCTCGGCATGCCGCAGGAAGTGCAGGACGCGCTCGGCGCGATGGTGCCGTTTCCGCCGCGCCTGGGCAAGCCGGACGAGTATGCAATGCTCGTCAAGCAGATCTTCGACAACCCGATGCTCAACGGCGAAGTGATCCGTCTCGACGGCGCGATCCGCATGCAGCCGAAGTGAGCGCGGCTTGCGCCGTGAAGCGAGCGCGCACGACGCTCAAATGAAAAACGCCTGCGTATTCGACCGCGCAGGCGTTTTTGTCTGAAGCAGCGGCTCGAACCCGCGTCAGTCGTGATCGTCGTGTTGCGTGCGCTGCCGCAACTCGTGCAACTGCGATTCGACGACGGTCGCATCGTCCGCATCCGGGCGGTCGCCGAGATACCGTTCGAGATCTTCGAGCGCCGGCCGCAGGTAATCGAGCCGCGCATACGCAAAGCCGCGATCGCGCACTTCCTCGATGCTTTCCGGCAGCAGGATCACGAGTCGCTGCTGCACGGCAAGCAGCCGCTGCCAGCGCTCGGTTTGCAGATACGTCGCCTTCAGGTTGCGCAGCATGCGCGCGACGATCTCGCGGCGAGTCGCCGGTTGCAGCAGCATGCGCAGCGCGCGGCTGACCGATTCGCCCGCCTTCGCCACATAAGGTTCGAGCATCTCCACCATCTCCGCTTCCGACAGCGGATGACCCGTGGTCGGATCGATCATCGCGTCGCCTTCGGGCAGCGTGACGCGCAGCAGAAAGTGCCCCGGAAACGATACGCCGCGCACGGGAATATCCACCTGCGATGCCATCTCAAGATACAGCACCGCCAGCGAGATCGGAATGCCGCGCCGGCGCTTGAGCACCATGTTCAGATGGCTGTTGTCGGGGTCGTAATAGTCGTTGACGTTCGCCGCGAAACCCAGTTCGCGAAAGAAGTAGCGGTTCAGAATGCCGACGCGCTGCTGGATGTCGGCGTCGTCGGGAATGCGGCGTTTGACGCGCAACGTGAGCTCGTCGATCTCCGCGAGCACGGCTTGCAGATCGAGGTCGGGATAGGCGTCTTGCGCGAGCGAGAGCGCCGCCTCCGTGAGTGGAAGGCCATCGTCCTCGGCGACAAGCGCGCTGAAATAGTCGAGAACCCGGGTCATCGTGATCACTTCGCTCGCCTTCTGAAGTACGCGTATTTGAAGCCCATCGCCCAAAGCATACCGAAATATAGCGCCGCGAACAGCACGAGGCACGCCGCAAGCAACACCATGCGCCGCAACGGCTCGACGTGCATGCCGATCCAGTCGAAGCTGATGGCGAACCAGTGCATCACGCCCGCGAGCACTAGGCACGCGCCGACCAGTTGCACGAAAAACACCGACCAGCCCCGCGACGGCATGTAGATGCCGCGCCGCCTCAAGCCAATGAACAGACACAGCGCATTGACGCAGGCGCCAAGGCCGATCGACAGCGTCAGGCCCGCATGCGAGAAGATCGGCACGAACACATAGTTGCTCAACTGCGTGACGATCAGCACGCCGACGCCAATCTTCACGGGCGTCTTGATGTCCTGCTTCGCGTAAAAACCGGGCGCGAGAATCTTGATCAGGATGATGCCGATCAGCCCGATGCCGTATGCGGCCAGCGCGCGTCCCACCATCACCACGGCATTGCCGTCGAACTTGCCGTAGTGGAACAGCGTCGCCGTGAGCGGCTCGGCGAAGAAGAACAGCGCGACGGCGCTCGGCGCGGCGAGCAGGAACGTCACGCGCAAGCCCCAGTCGAGCAGCGCGGAGTATTCGTGCGTATCGGCGTCGACGTGCGCTTTCGACAGGCTTGGCAGGAGGATCGTGCCGAGCGCGACGCCGAGCAGCGCCGTCGGGAATTCCATCAGACGGTCGGCGTAGTTGATCCACGACACGGCGCCCGGACCGATGTGCGACGCGATATTCGTGTTGATGATCAGACTGATCTGCGCGACGGAGACTGCGAACATCGCCGGCAGCATCTTCGCGAGCACGCGTTTGACGCCGCGATGCGCGAGCGCCTTGAGCGGATTGAGGCCGATGCGCGGGATCATGTCGATCCGTTTAAGGCCCGGCAGTTGCACGACGAACTGTGCGATCCCGCCCGCGATCACCGCCCACGCGAGCGCGTACACGGGCACCTTCATCAGCGGCGCGAAGAACACGGCGGCGATGATGAACGCGACGTTCAGCAGCACGGGCGCGAACGCCGGCAGAGAGAAGTTCTTGTACGTATTCAGCACGCCCGACGCCAGCGACGTCAGCGAGATGAACACGATGTAAGGGAACATGATCCGCGTCATCGACACGGCGAGCGTGAACGCCTGGCCATCGCTGCGCAGCCCCGACGCGACCACCAGCACGACCCAGGTCGCACCCGCCACGCCGAGCAGCGACAGAACGGCAAGCGCCCACGCGAGCACGGTCGAGGTCGCGTCGACGAGCGCCTTCGTCGCGTCGTGGCCTTGCTGGTTCTTGAACTCGGCGAGGATCGGCACGAAAGCCTGCGAAAACGCGCCCTCCGCCGAAATGCGGCGCAACAGGTTGGGAATGCGGAACGCGACGTAGAACGCGTCGGTGTATTGGCTTGCGCCGAATGCGCGGGCGATCAGGGTCTCGCGGGCCAGACCGGTCACGCGCGAAAGCAACGTGAAGCCGCTGACCGTCAGCAGGGCTCGGAATAGATTCATGGGGCGCTTATTATACGGGGCCGTCCAGGGCGGTCAGCATGTCAGGGGCATGATTCGTGGCAATTCGAAGCGTTTGGGACCGATTTGCAGCAAAGACGTTCGATTTGACGACGAATTTGTGAAGAAATGTCTCGCCCGAAGGGGGCCGCTTGCACGCAATTCCCTGCCTTCACAGCGTTGCCCCAATGCAAATGCACACCGGCCGCGCCGCCTCGCGTGGACTCGCCTGAGGGCCGCCGCGCCGCGCGGTTGCCACGTGCCTGATTTTGTTGCTATAATCGCCGGTTTCGAAGCTCGCTCAGCCTTTTGCCTCACCTGCCTTGTTCGAATTCAGGGCAATCCGAGCCGGAACGAGCGGGATTTCAAGTAGTTCTCAGTCGTTTGTCTATTTTGCGCCCTTGAGCAATCGCTCTCAGGGGTTCGATCTAAAAGCAGCGCCTGCCTTCGTATGAAAGCGGGCACTGGAAACAGGAACAGGATAAGGAACCGTCATGGCTAACTCCGCACAAGCACGCAAGCGCGCCCGTCAAGCCGCCAAGGCAAACTCGCACAACTCGGCGCTGCGCTCGAAGTACCGCACGGCTGTCAAGGCTGTCCGCAAGGCAATCGAAGCCGGCGACGCAGCGCAAGCCGCTGAAATCTTCAAGGCATCGGCAAAGACGCTGGACATCATTGCCGACAAGAAAATTGTTCACAAGAACAAGGCAGCTCGCCATAAGAGCCGCCTCGCTGCAGCCGTCAAGGGTCTGCAAGCGCCCGCAGCGCAGTAAATTTACGAATCCGGCGGCTCGCTCACGCGGGCTGCTTCCTGTTTCCGCTGCGTCATGAAAGCCCGCTTTTGCGGGCTTTTTTGTTTCTGCGCGCAGCCTCAGATGCGCGGACGCAAACGCGGACGCAAAAAAACCCGCCGATGCGGGTTCCATTGTTCACTTCCCTGCCAATGCCGCGAAACGCGGCGCCCAACGAAAGCTACTTGGATTTGCGAGCCTCATGCTCCAGTGGAAGTTCGCAGGCCTCGGTGACGAGCAGGTCGTTGTCTTTTGCGAAGTTCATCACGAAGTCGAACGCCATCGGCTCGATGTCCCGCAACCGCGAATCCAGAATCACGACCTTCACGTCGCCGATCAACGTAGGGCGAACGTAATGTGAATACTGAAGGCGGGCATTCGGCCCTTTCGCGCCCGGACCGTAACACGACATCACGCCTGCCAGCCGCTCCGACCAGTCGCTTGGACGGAACTTTCGCCCACTCGACGTGATGCCTTGAATGAAATATTCGGTTGGGGGTGTGTCGGCCATGTACGAAACCCTGAGTGACTGCCCAGCGATCTGCCGGTAGAGAGCCCGCGAAGGATGTTGCCAGAAAACGCTGTCGGAATACGTATCGCGCCACGCGAACCGGCAGCAAGCCTGCTGTTCGTTTGTCGCGAAAAGCCAGCGAGGGCACCTTGGGCAGCAGCCATGACGGCACACTGCGCAGCGCATACCAGAGGTACGCCAGCGCGTGCGCGAAAGCCGTGTCCTGCAAGCGTGGAGCCTGCCCGCCGGGCTTTGAGAAAACTCCGAGATTATAGCGCAGCGAGGGTTTTTCCGCACCGCACCCAAGCCCCCTGAAACAGTCCTTTGCAACTGCCGACAAGTCGGACACGCGTTCCGGCTGACTCGTCAAAACATTCAAAATCCTTTATGCTGGACCGAGTTACCACAAACAACGGCGGCCCAGTCCGGCACTTTCGCCCGGCTGAATCCGCCGTATTTGTTTCATGACCGCCAAGAAAATCCGCCACTATCTGCAGTTCAACGATTTCTCGCTGGATGACTACGAGTACGTGCTCGAACGCGCGCGCATCCTGAAGCGCAAGTTCAAGAACTACGAGACGTATCATCCGCTGCACGACCGCACGCTCGCGATGATCTTCGAGAAGAACTCGACGCGCACGCGCCTGTCGTTCGAAGCGGGCATCTTCCAGTTGGGCGGTCACGCCGTCTTCATGAGCACGCGCGACACGCAACTCGGCCGCGGCGAGCCGATCGAAGACGCCGCGCAGGTCATCTCGCGGATGGTCGACATCATCATGATCCGCACGTTCGGCCAGGACATCATCCAGCGCTTTGCGGAAAATTCGCGCGTCCCCGTCATCAACGGTCTGACGAACGAATATCACCCGTGCCAGGTACTGGCCGACATCTTCACGTTCTACGAGCATCGCGGGCCGATTCGCGGCAAGACGGTCGCGTGGGTCGGCGACGCGAACAACATGCTGTACACGTGGATCGAAGCAGCGCACATTCTCGGCTTCAAGCTGCGCCTGTCCACGCCGCCTGGCTACAAGCTCGACCGCGCGCTGGTTGCCGCCGAAAGCGCGCCGTTCTACGAAGAATTCGACGATCCGAACGAAGCCTGCAAGGGCGCCGACCTCGTCACCACGGACGTCTGGACCAGCATGGGCTTCGAGGCCGAAAACGAAGCACGCAAGAAGGCATTCGCGGACTGGTGCGTCGACGCCGACATGATGTCGCGCGCGAACAAGGACGCCCTCTTCATGCACTGCCTGCCCGCGCATCGCGGCGAGGAAGTGAGCGCCGAGGTGATCGACGGGCCGCAGAGCGTCGTGTGGGACGAAGCGGAAAACCGTCTGCACGTGCAGAAAGCGCTGATGGAGTTCCTGCTGCTCGGCAAGCTGAATCACTAAGCTTTCCGACAGACCGATCAAACGACAATCGCCGGCTCGAAGCCGGCGATTGTCGTTTCAGGCGCGGCACAAACCGCTCACAGACAAACCGGCTCCGCTTCCAGGTCGACGCCGAACCGCTGCGCGACATCCTGCTGAATGGCCTTCGCAAGCGCCAGCACCTCTGTCCCGCTCGCGCCGCCGTGATTGACGAGCACGAGCGCCTGCCGCTCATGCACGCCCGCCGCGCCCATCGTGCGGCCTTTCCAGCCGCACCGGTCGATCAGCCAGCCAGCCGCGAGCTTCACGCGGCCATCCGCCTGACGATACGAGACGATCTCCGGCTCCTGCGCCTGCAACGCGTCGAACTGCGCCGCCTCCACGACGGGATTCTTGAAGAAGCTCCCCGCGTTGCCCAGCGCGAGCGGATCGGGCAGCTTCGCGCGCCGCACCGCGACGACGGCATCGAAGATCGCCTGGGGCGAAGGCGTCGAATCGCCGAGGCCGGCGGCCGCAAGCTCGCGCGCGATGTCCGCATATCCCGCGCGCGGCACCCACGCCTTCGGCAGCCTGAACGTCACCGACACGATCACGAAGCGTTCGCGCCCTTCCTGCTTGAAGAAGCTGTCGCGATAGCCGAAACGGCAAGCGCCCGCATCGAGTTCGATGGCTTCGCCCGTGGCCAGTTCGATTGCGCGCAGCGACACGAAGCGCTCGCACATCTCCAGGCCGTATGCGCCGATGTTCTGGATCGGCGCCGCGCCAACCGTGCCCGGAATCAGCGCGAGATTTTCGAGGCCGGGCATACCCTCTGCGAGCGTCCACGACACGAATTCGTGCCAGTTCTCGCCCGCGGCCGCTTCCACGTACCATGCATCGTCGTCTTCGCGGATCGACTTGCGGCCGCGCAAGCCGATCAGCAGCACGAGGCCGTCGAAATCGCCCGTCAACACGACGTTGCTGCCGCCACCCAGCACGAGCCGCCGCAAGCCCGCCGTGCGCGGATCGCGCACGGCCGCAAGCAGTTGCGCCTCGCTTTCGATACGGCATGCAAGCCGCGCGCGCACGTCGAAACCGAACGTGTTGTGCGGCTTCAGCGGGAAGTCGGGGATGAACGAAATGGGATCGGACTGGGACATCAGGCGTTCTGGCAAGCGCTCAGGAAACCCGCGCGGCGTGGACACGGTCCGCGCGAGCCTTGGGCAAATAGGGAAGGCGTCGGTAAAATGACACCGGTCCGTGATTATAGCGAGTGCGTCGTGCGCAGCCTTGCGCACCACACGCTTTGAAACAAATGGGAGAAAGCAATGCCATCGTTTGACGTCGTCTGCGAAGCCAACATGATCGAGGTGAAGAACGCCATCGAGCAATCCAACAAGGAAATCTCGACGCGCTTCGACTTCAAGGGCTCGGACGCTCGCGTCGAGCAGAAGGAACGCGAACTGACCGCGTTCGCCGACGACGAGTTCAAGCTCGGCCAGGTGAAAGACGTGCTGGTGTCGAAAATGGCCAAGCGCAACGTGGATGTGCGCTTCCTCGAGTACGGCAAGATCGAGAAGATCGGCGGTGACAAGGTCAAGCAGGTCGTCACCGTGAAGAAGGGTGTGTCCGGCGATCTCGCGAAGAAGATCGTCAAGCTCGTGAAGGACAGCAAGATCAAGGTTCAGGCGAGCATTCAGGGCGACGCGGTACGCGTGACGGGCACCAAGCGCGACGATCTGCAAAGCGTGATCGCGATGCTGCGCAAGGACGTGACGGACACGCCGCTCGACTTCAACAACTTCCGCGACTGATTCTCCCGCCCAGGTGCTCGCCGTCCTGCCCCGCCGAGAATGACAGCGGGGCAAGCAGCGTAGCTTCGCCGCCCCGCCCGCTGCGGGCTCAGTGCTTGTTCGAAGCCGCCCGCGCCGCCGCTTCCGCCTTCTTCTTGTCGCCGATGCGGCTCTCCTGCCCCGCGACGAGCTTCGCGATGTTCGCGCGGTGACGCCAGATCAACAGCGCGCTCATCGCGACGATCGCCACCGCGATCACGTTCGCGCCGAACAGAAAGCCGTCGAACAACGGCGCGAAGATCGCTGCGCACAGTGCAGCCAGCGACGAATAGCGCGTGAAGAACGCGACGATCAGCCAGGTTGCCAGCGTCGCGATGCCGAGGATGGGATTGATTGCGAGCAGCACGCCTGCTGCCGTCGCAACGCCCTTGCCGCCCTTGAAGCGGAAGAAGACGGGATACAGGTGGCCGACGAATACGGCAATTGCGGCAATTGCGACGGACGTGTCGTCGAGCCCGAAGTGCGCCGAGAAATGTCCCGTGAGCCACACGGCGAGCCAGCCCTTGAACGCGTCGCCGAGCAACGTGAGGATCGCGGCCTTCTTGTTGCCGCTGCGCAGCACGTTCGTCGCGCCGGGGTTCTTCGAGCCGTACGAGCGCGGATCGGCGAGTCCCATCGCGGCGCTGACGATCACGGCAAACGATACCGAGCCGATCAGATAGGCCACGACGGCGACAATCAGGTTTTCCATGTTCGAACTCTTATCAATGTCGGGAAGCGTACCAGGCGACGCTGGTCTCCATGCGCCGCATGCGCAAGATGCGCCAACGCAATACGCGCCGACGCAACACGCGCCAACGCAACGGCGCACATTCTACCGAACCCTTCAGCTGCCTCCACAGGTCGGTACAACGACGGCGCGCGTCATTCGACGATCGCGCATTGAACCGGCTTCGCGTGCAGCAGCGACGTCACCACGGCGGGCTCGATGCTGACCAGAAAGCCGCGCCGGCCGCCGTTGATGAAGATCCTGTCGAGTTCGAGTATGGTCGATTCGACGTACACGGGCATAGCCTTCTTCGTGCCGAACGGCGACGTGCCGCCGATCATGTAACCCGAATGACGGCTCGCCACTTCGGGCTTGCACGGCTCGACACGCTTCGCGCCGATCTGCCGCGCCAGGTTCTTGGTCGACACGGTGCGGTCGCCGTGCATCAGCACGATCAGTGGCTTCGCGCTTTCGTCTTCCATCACCAGCGTCTTGACGACCTGATGCTCGTCGACACCCAGCTGCCGCGCCGATTCGGCCGTGCCGCCGTGGTCGACGTAGTCGTACGGATGCTCGCCGAACGCGACCTTGTGGCGGCGCAGAAACTGCGTGGCGGGTGTCTCGGAAACGTGTCTGGATTTGCTCATCGGCGCATTGTAATGGCCGCGCGACACGACGGCCATTGGCCGAACGGCCAATTGCGCGGGCTCCGAGGCTATGGCACGATCGTTCGGAATTGTTCCGGTGCAATGGAATCCAACAGCGGCTCGCGTAGAGATCGCGTGCTTTGCAAGGGACGGGAGTAAGCGCTAAAGCGCTAACTCCCGTCGACAAAGGAGACATCGTTGAATCCTGGCCAACACTCGCATGACGGCGCGCAGCATGTCGACGTCGCCGCGCTGCTCGCCGCGCTCCCCGAACGCATCGCCGATATTCCCAGACTCATCGCCGGGCGTGATCCGCAACATGCCGCGCTGATCGAAGACGACCGGCAACTGACGCGCGCGCAACTCGTCGAAGCCGTCGATGCCGTCGCCGCCCTGCTCGCCGAACAAGGCGTGCGCGCCGGCGACCGCGTGATGATCGTCGCGGAGAACAGCGTCGTGCAAATCGTGCTGCTGTTCGCGGCGGCGAAGCTCGATGCTTGGGCGCTGGTGTCGAACGCCCGGCTGTCGGCGGCGGAACTCGATGCGATCCGCGCGCACGCGCAGCCGCGTCTGGTCGCGTATGCCGTCGAGGCATCGCCCGATGCGCGGCAGCACGCCGAGCGCCACGGCGCACAGCGGGCCCGGCAGGTCGCGGTAGACATCGGCGGTTGGTCATACGCGCTCGACGATGAAGCGCAAGTGGAGCCCGTCGAACCCGCCAGCGACCGCCAATGCGCCGCGCTGATCTACACGACGGGCACGACGGGCTCACCCAAAGGCGTGATGCTGTCGCACCGCAATCTGCTGTTCATCGCGGCGATGTCGAGCACGCTGCGGCGCGTCGATGCCGACGACGTCGTCTATGCGGTGCTCCCTATCTCTCATGTGTACGGCCTGGCTTCCGTGTGCCTCGGCAGCCTGTATGCGGGCGCGACGCTCAGGCTCGCGGCGCGCTTCGCACCGGACGCCGTGCGCCGCGCGCTCGCCGAAGAACGGGTGTCGATCTTCCAGGGCGTGCCCGCGATGCATGCCAAGCTGCTCGAATATCTGCACGCACAAGGCTTGCCGTGGTCCGCGCCACGCCTGCGCTTCGCCTACTCCGGCGGCTCGCCGCTCGACGCCGCACTGAAGTCTCGCGTCGAAAGCGTGTATGGCGTCGCGCTGCACAACGGCTACGGGATGACCGAAAGCAGCCCCACCGTCTCCCAAACGATGATCGATGCACCGCGCACCGACTGTTCTGTCGGCCAGGCCATTCCTGGCATCGAAGTGCGGTTCGTCGGACTGGACGGCGTCGACGTCGCGCAAGGCGAAGTCGGCGAGCTGTGGGTACGCGGGCCGAACGTGATGCTCGGCTATTACCGCAATCCGCAGCAGACGCAGGCGGCCGTCACCGTGGACGGCTGGCTCAAGACAGGCGATCTCGCACGCCAGGACACGGACGGCGCGCTGCATATCGCCGGACGCAGCAAGGAACTGATCATCCGCTCGGGTTTCAACGTGTACCCAGCCGAAGTCGAGCATGTGCTGAATGCGCATCCCGAGGTCGTGCAGTCGGCCGTCATTGGCCGCGCGGTCGAAGGTAACGAGGAAGTGATCGCGTTCGTCGAACTGACGGGCGGCGCCAAGGTCACGCCTGTCGATCTCGCCGCCTGGTGCGAGGCGCGCCTCGCGCCCTACAAGCGGCCCGCCGAAATCAAGGTGCTCGCCGCGTTGCCGGCGGCGTCGACGGGCAAGATTCTCAAGCACCGCCTGCGCGATCTGGCGTGAGCGCGCACGCACAAGCCTGACGGTCAGCCGCGCGGATGATGCGCGGCGTGCAGCGTTCTGAGCCGCTCGCGCGCGACGTGCGTGTAGATTTGCGTCGTCGAGATATCGGTGTGGCCGAGCAGCAGTTGCACGACGCGCAGGTCCGCGCCGTGATTCAGCAGATGCGTCGCGAACGCATGACGCAGCGTATGCGGCGACAGCGGCGCATGCACGTGCGCCGTCATCGCGTGGCGCTTGATGATGTTCCAGAACTGCTGGCGCGTCATGCCTTCGGCACGCGCGGTGACGAACAGCGCGTCGGCGGCACGCTGGCCGAGCAACGCGGGACGCGACTCGCGCAGATACCGCTCGATCCAGCCATGCGCCTCTTCGCCGAACGGAATCAGCCGCTCTTTCGAGCCCTTGCCCATCACGCGCACGACGCCCTCGTTCAGGCCCACTTCCACCGTCTTCAGCGTGACCAGCTCGCTGACGCGCAAGCCGCTTGCGTACATCAGCTCCAGCATCGTGCGGTCGCGCAGACCCAACGGCGTCGTCACGTCGGGTGCGCCGAGCAGCGCTTCGACCTGCGCTTCCGTCAGCGTCGACGGAAAACGTGGCGGCTGTTTGGCCGAACGGATGCGCAAAGTCGGGTCCGCCGACGCCCGATGCTCGCGCACGGCCCATGCGTAATAACGCCGGAATACAGACAGACGCCGGTTCGCCGAGGTCGACTTGTCGGCCGAGCGTGCGGCGCTGTACGCCGTCAGATCGGCTTCGCTCGCCGTGTCGAGCGACGCGTCGCGCGCGCTCGCGAGCCATTCGGAGAACAGCCGCAGGTCGCGGCGGTACGCGTCGAGCGTGTTGCGCGCGAGGCCATGTTCGAGCCACAGCGCGTCGCAGAACGCGTCGATCGACGCGCCGCTCGTCAGCAGCAATGGCGACGCGGACTGCGCGTCATCGGTCAGCACATCAGTCATGCGTAGGGTACGCCCTCGTGTTTGAGTAGCCAGCGTTTGACGTTGCGATAGTAGCCGTCGCCGCCCGTATGCGCAAAGCCGCCGATGCCGTCCGCGCCGACCACGCGGTGACACGGAATCACGATCGGAAAGAAGTTCGATCCGCACGCCTGGCCGACCGCGCGCGGCACGCTGCCAATCTGCTTCGCCAGTTGCCCGTAGGTGAGCACGACGCCGGGCGGAATCGCGCTGATCGCTTTCCACACGCGCCGCTGGAACGGCGTGCCGATGTCGGCGAGCGGCAGATCGAAACTGGCGGACGCCTGCTCCAGGTAATGTTCGATCTGCTCCACGGCCTGCCTGGCGAGCGCCGAATCCGGCGCGACGTTCGCAACCGAATCGGGCAGGTAGACGATCTCGCGCACCGCCGCTCCTTCCAGGCGCACGCCGATCTTGCCGAACGGTGCATCGATCACTGCGTTGAACATGATGTGTTCACTCCCCTCATTCGATCGGCGCGCTCACGCCGCTTCCAGCGCCCATTCGACATGCTCGCGCACGAGCGGCGAAGGGTCGCCGGCACGCTGGCGCAGCGCGTCGACGATGGCCGCGCGGGCATCGGCGGAAAGCGTGTCGCGCGCGGCACGCA
Organism: Paraburkholderia sp. XV; assembly: GCF_020177535.1. NCBI lineage: Bacteria > Pseudomonadati > Pseudomonadota > Betaproteobacteria > Burkholderiales > Burkholderiaceae > Paraburkholderia > Paraburkholderia sp. XV. The sequence goes on from NZ_JAGUUD010000150.1 coordinate 12,809, forward strand.
ACGCGTTGCCCATGCCGACGGCGAGATTGCGCAGCCAGCACTCGTAGCCGATCCGGCGGATCGCGCTGCCCTGCATGCGCGTGTCGAAGTCGCTTGCGGTCCAGCCGAACAACTCGACCAGCGACGCGCGATCCAGTCCGTGACGCACGTCGAAATCGGCGACGGGCGCGGCCTGCGCAAACTTGTTCCACGGACACACGAGCTGGCAATCGTCGCAGCCATACACACGATTGCCGATCAGCGGCCGCAAATCCTGGGGAATGCTGCCCTTCAGTTCGATCGTCAGATAGGAGATGCAACGCCGCGCGTCGACCTGATAAGGCGCGACGATCGCCCCCGTCGGACACGCGCCGATGCAGCGCGTGCAGCTGCCGCAGTGCGCGCCGGGCGTTTCGGGCGCGCTTCCCGGCGCGCTTTCCGGCGACGTGTCGGCATCCGTCGGCAGCGGCACGTCGATGAAGATTTCGCCGAGGAAGAACAGCGACCCCGCATCGCGCTGCAGCAGCAGCGTGTGCTTGCCGCGCCAACCCGTGCCCGCCTTTTGCGCAAGCTCCACTTCGAGCACGGGCGCCGAATCGGTGAACACGCGAAAGCCGTACGGCCCGATCTCCGCCTCGATCCGCTGAGCCAGTTGCTGCAAGCGGTTGCGCATGACCTTGTGATAGTCGCGGCCTCGCGCATAGATCGACACGACGGCCGCTGCCGGGTCGTCGAGACGCGTGCGTTCGTCGAGACGCCAATCGTGTTGAACGTCGGCGACTGCACTTTCATCGCCCTTTCGGGCCCCTGAAGAAGCCGGCAAATAAGCCATGCGAACCGAGATCACGCGTCGCGTGCCGGCCACAAGCTCGGCCGGCCGCGCACGTTTCATCCCATGTTTGGCCATATAATCCATCTCGCCGTGGCAACCCGCGTCGAGCCAGGCTGCAAGGCCCGCTTCAGCGTGCGACAGATCGATATCGCTGATGCCGACCGCGCCGAAACCCAGTTCGCGTCCCCAGCCCTTGATACGCGAAGCAAGCGCAGCCAGTTGCGCTTCATCATAGTGACGCGTGGCGGGTGCTTCATCATTCGTCGTTTCGAGCGGCGAAAGTGGATCGCGATGTGGGTCCGACATGGAATGCTGCTGGCCTTGGTTCATTACGTCATTTTACGAGAATGCCCGATCACACCGGTCCCGCGAATCGACCTTCCGCTGCCGTCCTGCTCGAGCGCCAGTTTGCGCTGGCGGACGAAGCCGCGACGATGGCATTCGGCGAGCGCTTCGCGCATGCGATCGACGGCGTGCGCAGCGAAGCCGGCGCGACGGGCCATCACGCATTCAACGGTCTCCAGGTGCAACTGCACGGCGACCTGGGCGCAGGCAAAACGACGCTCGTGCGCGCCACCTTGCGCGCGCTCGGACATACGGGCCGCGTGCGCAGCCCGACCTATACGCTCGTCGAACCTTATGCGGTCGAACGGCCGGATGGGGAACTCGAGCTGTATCACTTCGATCTCTACCGTTTCACCGATCCGGCCGAATGGGCCGACGCAGGCTTTCGCGAATACTTCGACAGCGGCGCTATCTGCCTCGTCGAATGGCCGGAACGCGCGGGCAGTCTGCTAGGCGTGCCGGATCTCGTCTTCTCGCTCGACGTCGACGGCGATGGCCGCATGCTGATCGCCCGGGCGTATAGCGAACCAGGAAAGGCATGTCTCGAAAGATGTTGATCAAACCGTTCCGCTCGATCGAATCGGCGGCCACCGCGACGCATAACTGGCGCCGCCGGCAGATTCTTCGCGCGGGCGCTTCCACGCTCGTCCTTGGGCTTGTCGCACCGCGTCTGGCGTGGGCGCAGTCGGTGCTGGGCGTGCGCGTGTGGCCCGCGCGCGACTATACGCGCGTGACCATCGAGTCCGACCAGCCGCTGCAGAACACGCAGCAGTTGCTGCAAGGGCCCGACCGGCTGGTGGTCGATCTGAACGGGCTCGATCTGGATCAGGCGTTGAAGGACCTCGTCTCGAAGATTGCGCCGAACGATCCGCAGATTCAATCCGTGCGGGTCGGGCAATATCAGCCGCATGTCGTGCGGATGGTGTTCGATCTCAAGGGCTCGGTGAAGCCGCAGGTATTTACGCTGCCGCCCGTGGGCACGTACAAGTATCGTCTGGTGTTCGACCTGTATCCCGCCGTCGCGCCCGATCCGCTGATGGAACTGCTCGCCCAGTCGGAGCGCAAGCAGCAGCAGCTGGATGAAAACGCTGCGCCGAACGCCGCACCGCCCGCTGTCACGCTGAGCGGCCCGTCCGCGCCGCCTGCCGACAACACCGACGCGTTCTTCGAGAAGTACGCGCAGAACAACACGCCTACGTCGCCCTCGCCCGCGCCGCGTCCGCCCGTGCATACGGCGCCGGCGCCCGCGCCGCACATTCCGTCGAAGCCCACGCCGACACCTGTGCCGCCCGTCATCGCGCGCAACAACGACGCCGATGCGGACAATGACGGCGACAACGGCGACGACGCCTACAAGTTCACCAACCCGAAGAAGGGCGGCAACACGGTGCGCCTGTTGACAGTCGCAATCGACCCGGGCCACGGCGGCGAGGACCCTGGCGCGATCGGCGGCAGCGGCACGTATGAGAAGCACGTCGCGCTCGATATCGCGAAGAAACTGCGCGCGAAGATCGATGCGCAGCCGAACATGCGCGCGATGATGACGCGCGACGCCGACTTCTTCGTGCCGCTGAACGTGCGCGTGCAGAAGGCGCGGCGTGTCGGCGCGGACCTGTTCGTGTCGATTCACGCTGATGCGTTTACCACGCCGGAGGCGAGCGGCTCTTCGGTGTTCGCGCTGTCGGAGCATGGCGCGTCGAGCGCAGCCGCGCGCTGGATGGCGAACAAGGAGAACTCGTCGGATCAGATTGGCGGCATCAACATCAAGTCCGCCGATGCGAGCGTGAATCGCGCGTTATTCGATATGTCGACGACCGCGCAGATTCGCGATTCGATGCGGTATGGCACTTTCGTGCTGAAGGAGATTGGGGGGATCAACAGGTTGCATAAGGGGTCTGTTGAGCAGGCTGGCTTTGCCGTGTTGAAGGCGCCCGATATTCCGTCGATTCTTGTTGAGACTGCCTTTATCAGTAACCCGGATGAGGAGCGTCGTCTGAATGATGATGCGTATCGGGAGAAGATGGCTAGCGCGATTATGACCGGAATTAAACGGTATTTTGCGGCTAATCCGCCGCTGGCTAAGAATCGGATGACTTGAACTGGTGTTTTTTTTGTCTGCGACGCTGGGTGGTTTTCTAGTGTTTGCGCTGGCATCCGCGGTTCGTTATCGCGCTTCACGCGTCGCCCCTGTGCGGGGCGGCACCTACTTTTCTTTGCCGCCGC
>NZ_JAGUUD010000151.1:0-16120 GCF_020177535.1 Paraburkholderia sp. XV
GCGGATGCCAGCGCAAAGGCCGAGCACACCGAACGAAGAGGCATGAAGCGCGCTAACGTAACGCGGATGCCAGCGCAAAGGCCGAGAACACCGAACGAAGAGGCGTGAAGCACGCTAACGTAACGCGGATGCCAGCGCAAAGGCCGAGAACACCGAACGAAGAGGCGTGAAGCACGAAGACATAACGCAGAAGCCATCGCAAGCCACAATCAAGCGTCGCAGACAAAAAAAACAAAAAACCGACCCTAACCCGCGCGCAAGCGCAAAACCGACACCAACGGCCACCCCAGATTAACCCCAAGACTGGCAACAACAATCAACCCCATCCCACCCATCTGCAAAACCCCGAGCGCCCGCCCATAAACAATTGCATCGACGGCAATCGCCGTCAGCGGATACACGAACAGCAGAACCGCGATCACAGGCGTCGAGAGCTTCGGCAGCGCGCCATAGATCAGCACATAAGAAAGCCCTGTGTGCAACACACCCATCCCGATCAACCAGAACCACTGCATCGGCGCGATATGTTCCGCGCCCAGCGGCGCAATAAAAGGCAGGCACACGACACCAACAGCACATTGCGCAAGCGTCAGCAGATGCGGCCGCAGATCGCCAAGGCTCTTGGCAATAAGCGTGACACTCGCATACAGCACGGAACCGGCGAGCGCCTCCCCAATCCCGATCAGATAGCTCGAATGCCCCTGCAATGAACCCGCTCCCGCAACACCCGACGCAAGCACAAGCCCGACGAATGCCGTCGCGATCCACCCCAACCGGTCGACACCAAGCCGCTCATTGAACAGCGCAGCGCCAATCAGCACCACCCAGAACGGCTGCACGTGAAACACGACGGTCGCCACCGCGATACTCGTGCGATGGATCGCATCGAAGAAACCGACCCATTGCGTCACCATCAGCACGCCAGAAAGCCCCGCGAGCAGCACCGTGCGTCGCGTGAAATAACGGCGCGCGAAATATCCCTGCCACGCGCAATACGCAGCCAGCGACAGGAAACCAAACAGGCAGCGAAAAAACACCAGCGTCAGCGCGCCAAGCCGCGCTTCCTCGACGAACACGCCAATCGTGCCCATCAGCAGGCCGCCACTCGCAAGCGTGAGCGCGCCTTGCTGGCTCCGGCTGAGCGATATCGACGAACCCGACGACAAAGACATGACAATCAACTCCTCGATCACGTTGCATGCGTCCGAGTATCGATCCATTGCCTTAACGCGACAAACGAATAAAATTGAGAAATTCCATAAGTTGGATTGATAAATCATGCACCCTGAGTTCGATGTCGATCTGCTGCGTACCTTCGTCGCCGTCGTCGAGGCGGGCAGCTTCACGAAGGCGGCTGTCACCGTGCATCGCTCGCAGGCGGCCGTCAGCATGCAGGTCAAGCGGCTCGAGCGAATGCTCGGCACGACGCTTTTTGCTCGCGATACGCGCAACCTGTCGCTGACGCGGCCCGGCAATACGTTGCTCGAATATGCGCGGCGCGTGATCGATCTGCACGAAGAAGCGTGGTCGGCCATCGTGCGGCCCGAGGTGACGGGGCGCGTCGTGCTCGGCGCGCCGGACGACTACGTGTCGTCGCTGTTGTCGCCCGTGTTGCGGCGCTTCTCGAACCTGTATCCGCATGTGGAGATCGAGATCGTCTGCGCGCAGAGCACCGCGCTCGCGCCGATGCTCGCGGACAACAAGATCGACCTCGCGTTCGTCACGCGCGACCGCAAACTGCGCGGCGAATTCGTGCGCAGCGAGCCGATGGTGTGGGTGGGCGCGTCCGAAGATACTTCCGTGCTGAACGTGTCGCCGTTGCCAGTCGGGCTGTACGAGCCCGGCTGCGTCGCGCGCTCGAATACGCTCGCCGCGCTCGACCGGGCACGCATCCGCTATCGCGCCGCCTACAGCAGCGCGAGCCTGAGCGGCCTCGTCGCGACAGTCGACGCGGGGCTGTCCGTGATCGCGCTCGCGCGTTGCAGCGTGCCGTCGCGGCTCGCGATACTCGGCGCCGAGCAAGGCCTGCCCGCAATCGAGCCGCTCGATATCGTCGTCGCGCGCAGCGCGAAATCGGATCGTCCGACCTGCGACTATTTCGCCGCGCAGATGTTGCAGGATCTGTCGGTGCGCGGGTCGCCGCGCGAGACCAGGGAAGGGCGCGAAGGGCGCGAGGGGCGAGCGAGGGCGTGAAGCGTAGCGTGCATGCCGCGCGCGGCGCGGCGCTGGCCACCATCACGCGCAGTGATGCAATGGTCGAAAGCGCAGGCCCGCGTTTTGCCGTGCGTGATCACGCATCATGACGTCTGACGAAAGCGCGAACGCGTGCCGTGCCCGTTTGTCGAACGGACACAAACGAAGCATCGAGTCGAGACGAACGTCACACATCCGACACATGACAGGAGGGCCAGCCATGAAAACACGTACTCTCTGCGCCGCGCTACTCGCCACCGGCCTGTTCGTGAGCAGCGCGAGCTTCGCGCAACTGAACCTTCAGCAATTCGGCATCGGCGGCGGCAATTCGTCGGGCAATGCAGGCGCGGCCGCTTCGTCGGGCGGGATCGGGCAATTGCTGCAGACCTACGTCGGCGCGAACCAGCAGGTCTTGAGCGGCCAGTCGAGCCTCGCATCGGCGATGGGCCTCTCGGGCGCGGCGAGCCAGGCGCAGCAGGCATCCGGACTGTTGAGCGGCGGCACGCCATCGGCTAGCCAGTTGTCGCAGGTGGGCAGCACGCAGCAGTCGTTGTCGCAGACGCTGACGCAGGCGTTCACGAGCCGCGCGTCGGACCCATCGACACCCGTAGACAAGCAGGCGTTCACCAACGGCCTCGCATCGCTGGGCCAGGGCGTGAGCCAGTATGCGAGCCTGCAATCGAGCCTCGGCGGCGTCGGGCAGATGAATCCCGCGTCGCTGCTGCAATCGGGCATGAATCCCCAGACGGCGCAGGCCGCGTCGTATATCGCGCAGTCCGCGCCGGGGCAGTTGCAGTCGCTCGCATCGACGTTGAGCGCGGCCGTGCAGTTCGCGTCGAGCCATGGCATCAGCGTGCCGTCGATTGCGACTTCGGCGCTCAAAGGTTTCTGACACGCGTTCAGGATGTTCGGGCGGCGCGTGATGCATTGCAGCGTCTTGCAATCCATCAGGCCTCGCCGTGCGCGATGCGATGATCGGCGCGTATGTGTTCGATCGTCCGTTCGACCGTTCGTAAATGGGCCTTCGTAAATGAGGGCTTCGCGCACGGCGCGGCTCGATGACGGTACGCTGTCGCTGATCCTTGCAGCGCATACGAGCAGACAAGCAGCGGCAACGCCACCCACGCTAACCAGGAGCACCGGATGTCCAGCACTCTCGATCTCGACCGCTATTTCAGGCGTATCGGCTATACGGGGCCGCAGGCCGCGACGCTCGACGTATTGCGCGAGTTGCAACGCTTGCATCCATTGTCGATTCCGTTCGAAAACCTTGATCCGCTGACGGGCCGCCGCGTCGATCTGGCTCTGCCCGCCGTTGTCGACAAGCTGATCGAGCGGCGGCGCGGCGGCTATTGTTTCGAGCAGAACGGTCTGTTCGCGCACGTGCTGATGCAACTCGGCTTCGACGTGACGCCGATGATCGCGCGCGTGCTGTGGGGCCGCGAGCCGGATGCGATCACGCCGCGCACGCACATGCTGCTGCGTGTGACTGTCGACGACCAGCCGTGGATCGCCGACGTCGGGTTTGGTGCCGTGACTCTGACGTCGCCGTTGCGGCTGCAAACGGGCGTCGCGCAACAGACCGCACACGAGCCGTTCCGTCTTGCCGATGCATCGCAGGGTGCGTTCGATCTGGAGGTGCAATCGGGCGAGACGTGGCTCAAGACGTATCGTTTCGACCTGCAGCGGGCGGAATGGATCGATTACGAGGTATCGAACTGGTACACGTCGACGCATCCCACGTCGTTCTTCACGACGAGCCTGGTCGTATGCCGCGTGACGCCGGAAGGTCGGCTGACGCTGTTCAACGACCTTCTTACCGCGCGTTCGATAGATGGCGAAGCGATCGAGCGGCGCATCGAAAGCGCGCATGAGCTTGAAACGTGCCTGCGTGAGACGTTCCTGATCGAGCTTGGCGATATCGATGTCGCGGATACTTACCGGCGCGTGTCGACGCAAGGTGCGGACTCCTAGGTCGAGCGTGATGATCGCGCGGCTCATCGTTCAGACGGTGTTGTGGCTTGCGGGGATGGGGGCCGTGCTGTTCGGGGCGGCTGGCACGCTCGCGTGGCCGGGGGCGTGGTGTTATCTGTTCGAAATGGGCGCGCTCGGGTTGTGGGTGGGCGTGTGGCTTGCGCGCCACGATCCGGCGTTGCTTGCGGAGCGGCTTGGCTCATTTATTCAACGTGGGCAGGGCGCCTGGGACAAGTTCTTTATGGTGTGCGTTGCCGTTGCGTGGTGTGGGTGGCTGGTGTTGATGGGGCTCGATGCGCGGCGGTTTAATTGGTCGTCGATGCACCCATCGCTGCAGGTTGTGGGCGTGCTTGCTATTCTCGTTAGCATGGTTGCTATGCGGTCGGTTTTTCGTGCTAATAGCTATGCTGCGCCTGTCGTGAAGATTATGGCCGAGCGTGGGCATAAGGTTAGCGATAGCGGACCGTATGCTTATGTGCGGCATCCGATGTATGCGTGGGCTATTTTGTTTCTGCTCGGTACGCCGTTGTTGCTGGGCTCTGTTTGGGGGCTGGCTTGCGTGCCGCTTTTGGTTGTTGGACTGGGCTATCGCGCTGTGCTCGAGGAGCGGATGTTGTGCGCGCAACTCGCGGGGTATGAGGAATATGCTGCGAGGGTTCGGTATCGGTTTGTGCCGTATGTGTGGTGATTTTTTTTTGTTTGTCTGTTTGTCTGCGACGCTGGGTGGTTTGCTTTGGTTTTGCGCTGGTATCTGCGTTATGAGTTTTTCGCTGGCATCCGGAGTTTTCGCTGGCATCCGCGATTCGTTATCTAGCTTCACGCGTCGCCCCTGTGCGGGGCGGCACCTACTTTTCTTTGCCGCCGCAAAGAAAAGTAGGCAAAAGAAAGCGGCTCACACCGCCAGCACATGTTCCTATCCACGGGCCCCCAACGTCCCCACGTTTCACACTGCAGTGCCCAGGCTGGTTCCCGTTGCCAACGCTTTGAATAAGTGCATCACCCGCTTCCGGCACCCGTAGCAGAAGTTGGCGTCAGCGAAGGGTATGCGCTGCCCAGGTGGCAAACTGTGTGTAGGCTTTCGCGCCATACACGCATCACTCCGGACTGGTAGCAGGATTGGTGTTTCTGGTAAGAGCGCTAACCTGTGGGGCGCGACACCCTACACACAGTTTGCCACCTGGGCGGCGGCGGACTGCCTGGCGCGGCGTGCTGCGACGCGGGTACATGAAGTGGGTGAGGTGTACAGAGAGAGCGTTGGCAACGCATGCGAGCCCGAGCGTTACCGTGTGAAGTGTGGGGACGTTGGGGGCCCGTGGATAAGAAGACGTGCTGGCGGTGTGAGCCGCTTTCTTTTGCCTACTTTTCTTTGCGGCGGCAAAGAAAAGTAGGTGCCGCCCCGCACAGGGGCGACGCCTGAAGCGAGCTAACAATTCGCGGATGCCCGCGAAAACTCCGGATGCCCGCGAAAACTCATAACGCAGACACCAGCGCAAAACCAAAGCAAACCACCCAGCGTCGCAGACAAAAAAACCCCAAAAACCCATTTCAAGGAACGCTCATGGCAAAGACCACAGTCGCGGATTACCTTGCAAAAACCTTAGCCGCCGCAGGCGTCAAGCGCATCTGGGGCGTCACAGGCGACAGCCTGAACGGCCTGGCGTTCAGCCTTGACCAGGTCGGCTCGATCCGCTGGATGCACACGCGTCATGAAGAAGCAGCCGCCTTCGCAGCAGGCGCCGACGCCGCCGCAAGCGGCCAGCTTGCCGTCTGCGCAGGCAGCTGCGGCCCAGGCAACCTGCACCTCATCAACGGCCTATACGACTGCCACCGCAACCAGCAACCCGTCCTCGCGATCGCCGCGCACATTCCATCGACGGAAATCGGCCTCGGCTACTTCCAGGAAACGCACCCGACCGAAATCTTCAAGGAGTGCAGCCACTTCGCCGAACTGGTAGTGAACGCTTCACAGTTCCCGCGCGTCCTCGAACGCGCAATGCGCAGTGCAATCGAACAGCGCGGCGTCGCCGTGATCGTGCTGCCCGGCGATATTGCCTTGAGCGAAGGGCCGTCGCTGTCGCCCGTCTGGAATCCGACCGCGCCGTCCGCCATCCTGCCGCCCGACAGCGAACTCACCAAACTCGCAACCATGCTCAACGACTGCGAAGCCGTGACGATCATGTGCGGCAGCGGCGTCGCAGGCGCCCACGACGAAGTGGTCAAACTCGCCGACACGCTCGGGGCGCCGATCGTCCATGCGCTGCGCGGCAAGCAGTTCATCGAGTACGACAATCCGTTCGACGTCGGCATGACGGGGCTGATCGGCTTCAGTTCCGGCTATCACGCCATGATGTCCTGCGACGTGCTCCTGTTGCTCGGCTGCGACTTTCCCTACCGGCCGTTCTATCCGCCCGACGCAAAGGTCGTGCAGATCGACTGGAAGGGCTCGCAGCTCGGCAAGCGCGCACCGCTCGCGATGGGCCTCGTCGGCACCGTCAAAGAGACCGTCGCCTCGCTGCTGCCGAAGCTCAAGCGCAAAGACGACCGCACCTTCGTCGATATGGCCACCGCGCACTACGAAGAAGCACGCCGCGATCTCGACGAACTCGCCACGCCTTCCGACCCCGGCGCGCCGATCCATCCGCAGTACCTGACGCGCATGATCGACGAAGCCGCCAGCGACGATGCCATCTTCACCACCGACGTCGGCACGCCCACGCTGTGGGCGGCGCGCTATCTGACGATGAACGGCAAGCGGCAACTGCACGGCTCGTTCAATCACGGCTCGATGGCCAACGCGATGCCGCAGGCGCTCGGCGCGCAGGCGGCACATCCGGGGCGGCAGGTGGTGTCGCTATCGGGCGACGGCGGACTGTCGATGCTGCTCGGCGATCTGCTTACGGCGCGTCAGCTCGAACTGCCCATTAAGGTCATCGTGTACAACAACAGCCTGCTGGGTTTCGTTTCGATGGAACTGAAGGCGGGCGGCTATCTCGACACGAACGTCGACCTGAGCAAGACCGATTTTGCGCAGATCGCGAAAGGTGCGGGCATTTTTTCGCTGCGCGTCGAGGATTCCGAAGAACTGGAGGGCGCGCTGAAAGAAGCCTTCGCACATCAGGGCCCGGCGCTCGTCGACGTCGTCACGGACAAGCATGAACTCGCCATGCCCCCGACGATCGAGCTGTCGCAGGCCAAGGGTTTCAGTCTTTACATGCTGCGCGCGATTCTCAACGGCCGCGGCGATGAAATCGTCGAGCTGGTGAAAACCAACCTGCGCTAATCGTCACACAACGCCGGAGCGGCGCGCCTCGTCAGCCGATGCGCGCCGCGTTGCAGTGCAGCGGAAGACCATTGCAGTCTCGTCGCAAAGGTCTATAACTGAAGCAGCAGTGCGGACCTCTCTGCGCAGCCGATAGTCAAACAATCAGAAACCGGCGTTCTCGCGCCGCGCTGCGCCGCCCGACAGACTCGGGGGCTTTGAGCCAATCAATCGCATCTAGAACAAAAGCACGCTGCGGCGTGGGTGGCCGTTGCGCGCGATTTCACGCCTGCGGGCATCGGTCGAAACGATGCGGATGGCGCAGGCGTCGGTGGGCGTCCGGCGAATCGCGATGCAGGGCGTGGCGATTCGTCTGCATGGAAGGAGTTCGACATGAAGATCCTGATGGCGTTACCCGTGGCGGGTGCATTGCTGATGGCCATGCCTGTCGCGACGATGGCCGATGACATCGCGCAGAGTAGCGATGCATCGAAGGCCTCGATGCAGAACAATGCGAATGCGTCGGCGCAAGCGACGACGGACATGTCGTATGGCGGCGCAACGGATACCCGCACTTCGTCGGGCAGAACGATGCAGGCTACGCGTAATTGCTCGACGGGCCCGAATTGCAACATCTTTTTTGGCAATTGAGCCGATTACCTGCAACGCGCACGCGGCGCGCCTCGTGGGCGCGCCGCTTCGCATCCAGCGCCCGCGTCTGGCGCGGGCGTCGATGATCACTGCTGTGCGTGCTTCGCGGCATCCTCGATCACCGCCGCGACCTGCTGGGGACGCGATTCGTAGACCGAGTGGCTGGCGCCCGGAATCACGGTCGTGTGACTATGCGCGCGCTGGTAGTACCAGCGCTCCAGATCGGGATTGATGATCTTGTCGCCGCCCGCGACGATGCCCCAGCTCGGCTTGGTCGTCCAGGCCGCGGCCGTCAGCGGCTGCGAGAACACTTTCGCGGCCGTCAGCATCTGCGAGCGCGCTTCGAACTGCGCCTGCTTCAGCGGCAGGTCGCCAGCGAAGTCCTTCGGGAACACGGACGGGTTCAGGTACGTGTAGCCGTCGTCCGTCTTTTCGATTGCGCCCGGCTGCTTCGACGTGTAGCTAGGCTTGCCCTTGCCGAGCGCGGCTTCGTCTTCGCCGACGTTCGGCGCATGCGCGGCGACATACACGAGACCGACTACATGCGGATCGACGCCTGCTTCCGTGATGATCGAGCCGCCGTAGCTGTGGCCGACGAGAATCGTCGGGCCGTTTTGCAGGTCGAGGACACGCTTCGTTGCCGCGACGTCGTCGTCGAGCGAGGTTAGCGGTTCCTGCACCAGTGTGACGTGATAGCCGTCTTTGGTGAGGATGTCGTAGACGGGCTTCCAGCCCGAACCATCTACCCAGGCGCCATGAACGAGAACGATATTCCTGACAGGAGCGTGCGCCGGTTGGGCGTCCTGCGCCATCGCGCCCGAAGAGGCGAGAAGACCAGTCGACAACGCAAGGGCCGCGGTTACGAGCAACGAACTTTTCACAAGAGACTCCGTAAATCGGAAACAGAAAACAGACACGAAGGGGATGCTTGCGCGACCCTGCGCCTGACAGTGGGGCGCAGGGTCATGTGCGCGCCATTTAGCTGCCGAAGAAAATATTGCAGTAGCTGACGGGGCCGACGCACGCGTTGTTGTTCGAAGCGGAACGCGAGGACTTGCCCGACGACGAGGTACCCGTCATCGCGACGCCGCCAACCGCGTTGTTCGTCAGATTGTGGTTATCCTGCGCGGCGATCTTCGCTTCGGCAGCCTGGATGTCGGACGGATAGTTGATGTCCTCGCCACGGCCCGGCTGATAGCCGGCCTGTTCGACGCGAACGAGATCGGCGCGAACTTCGGCGCGGGTAACGGGGCCATTCGATTGAGCAAAGCTCAGGGCGGGAGCGGCGAGTGCGCCGGCTGCAACTGCGAGGCAAACAAAAATGTTCTTCATGATGTAACTCCTGAATGAGTGTGTTTAAACGTCCTGCTCATCTGCATGCCGATATTGATTCGGCATCCTGAACGAATGGTGTTCAATTCGAACCGGTCAATGAGCTTGCAAACGTCGTTAAAGCTTCTGCATCAACTGCTGTCGTACGGCTGTCTGGTCGTGCCCTTCTGTCAATCCTGTTTCGATGTCGCTTGCTACATAGAGGCAAACATGGCGACTTCGACTTTCATTCCCGGCAAGCCAAACTTTTTATCGTGGAGCGGATGGGCTCTGCTGGATCAGCCCTTGTAGCCCGGCTCCTGCGCCAGCCATCAGATCGGCCAGCGGTGTATGCAATGTAATGCGGCGACGATCTGCGCTCCAGTCGTACATATGAACGACTGGAGACCAACTAACGTTGTGTCCCCTGACCGTCTGGATGGTGAAAACGCTGCCACGTCATGCCGTTGTCTGGCGCCATGCCGCTTCGCGGATGAGCGGATCAGGCCAAAGGTTCCCGTCTGCCATACCTACGTATGACTACTGCGCAGATGCGCGAAGTTTGCTTTCGCCGCTGCAAGGTTCGCCGATGCCAGGCTTCGGCGTGCCAATCCGGTGCAAAGGCGGCACCGCAATCGCCAACCTGTCTAGTCAGCTGCACCAGCATGGCGCGGCCAAAACGTACTCTTGTGCGGCAGCTCTGGCCCGCGCGAATCCCTTTGCATAAGGGCTTACCCGAACAATTCAATAATTTTTTGGGATTTCAGTTGCGATCATTTTTGACCTCATGCAGACTTGTCTATACATGTCCGGCACGCGACAAGCGAAGGGACCCGTTCAGACGAAAAGGAGATTCGACGTGAAGGTGAACAAGGCAAGCCGCACTATGTTGTCGAAAGTATTGATGGGCGCGGTGCTGGGCGCCGTGGCGCTCGCTGGCGCGCCCGCGCAGGCGAAGGAATGGAAGTCGGTGACGATCGCGCTGGAAGGCGGCTACGCGCCGTGGAACCTCACCTTGCCGGGCGGCAAGCTGGGCGGCTTCGAGCCGGAGCTGGTCGCCAATCTGTGCGAGCGCATCAAGCTGCAGTGCAACCTGGTTGCACAAGACTGGGACGGCATGATTCCCGGCCTGCAGGCAGGCAAGTTCGACGTCTTGATGGACGCGATCTCCATCACGCCTGAGCGCGAAAAGATCATCGCGTTTTCGCGCCCGTACGCGGCCACGCCCGCCACCTTTGCCGTCTCCGATACGAAGATCATCCCGAAGGCAACGCCGGGTGCGCCCGTCGTCAAGCTGACGGGCGACCCGAAGACCGACAAGCCGACCGTCGACGCGCTGCGCAAGCAGTTGAAGGGCAAGACCATCGGTATCCAGTCGGGCACGGTCTACACTAAGTTCATCAACGAAGGCTTCAAGGACATCGCGACGATCCGCGTGTACAAGACCTCGCCGGAACGCGATCTGGATCTGGCGAACGGCCGCATCGACGCATCGTTCGACGACGTCACGTACTACGCCGCCAACTCGGACAAGAAAGAGTCAGCGCAAATCTCCATGGCGGGACCGAAGATCGGCGGCCCGATCTGGGGTCCGGGCGAAGGCCTCGCGTTCCGCAAGCAGGACGCCGATCTGAAGGCGAAGTTCGATACGGCCATCGCCGATGCGCTGAAGGACGGCACCGTGAAGAAGCTTTCCGACAAGTGGTTCAAGACCGACGTCACGCCTTGATCGATAGCCGTATGCGCGTGCCGCAGCGGTGCGCGCTTGCTCGAACGACCTGTTTCGGCGAAGCAGGTCAATCAACGAAAGCAGGGATGAGGAGTAAGCCATGGCTCTGATCGAGACGCTCGGCTTCGGGCAGGAAGGCTGGGGCGGCGTGCTGCTGCTCGCGGCATTGATGACCGTCGCGTTGACGCTCGCGGCGCTCGCTGTCGGCGCGGTGTTCGGCGCGATCATCGCGGCCGCGAAGCTGTCGCGCTTTCGCACGGCGCGCGTGCTGGGCGATCTGTACACGACGGTGTTTCGAGGCGTGCCTGAGCTGCTCGTCATCTATCTGTTCTACTTCGGCGGCTCGACGCTCGTGACCACAGTGGGCCAGTGGTTCGGCGCCGAAGGGTTCGTCGGCGTGCCGCCGTTCGTGATCGGCGCGCTGGCGGTCGGCATGATCTCGGGCGCTTATCAGGCCGAGGTGTATCGCTCGGCCGTGCTCGCGGTGTCGAAGGGCGAACTCGAAGCGGCACGCTCGATCGGCATGCCGACCATGACCATGGCCCGCCGCATTCTGATTCCGCAGGTGCTGCGCTTCGCGCTGCCGGGCATCGGCAACGTGTGGCAGCTGAGTCTGAAGGACTCCGCGCTGATTTCGGTGACGGGTCTTGCCGAACTGCTGCGCGCAAGCCAGATCGCCGCCAGTTCGACGCACCAGTACTTCCTGTTCTTCGTCGTGGGCGGCGCGCTGTATCTGGTGATGACGGGCATTTCGAACCGCGTCTTCAACCGTGCCGAAGCGCACGTGGGCAAATCCTTCCGGCGCAACTTCGCGCGCAACTGACGAGGAGCGCCACCACCATGTCTTTCGATTTCGACTTCCTGCTCGACACGCTGCGCCAGTTGCTCGCCGCCGTGCCGACCACGCTGGGTCTGTTCTTCGCGTCGCTGGTGCTGGGCGGGTTGCTGTCGCTCGTGATCGTCACGATGCGCGTGTCGCCGCACTGGCTGCCGAACCGCTTTGCGCGCGCGTACATTCTCGTGTTTCGCGGTTCGCCGCTGCTGATCCAGATGTTTCTCGTCTACTACGGCCTCGGCCAGTTCGGCGTGATCCGCGAGAGCTTCATGTGGCCCGTGCTGCGCGAGCCGTATGTCTGCGCGGTCCTGTCGCTTGCACTGTGCACGGCGGGCTATACGGCGGAAATCATTCGCGGCGGTCTGATGGCCGTCCCCGTCGGACAGATCGAAGCGGGTTATTCGATCGGCCTGTCGGGCTTCTCGCTTCTGCGCCGCATCATCGGTCCGATCGCATTGCGCCAGTGCCTGCCCGCGTATTCGACGGAGGCCGTGCTGCTCGTCAAGTCGACAGCGCTCGCGAGTCTCGTCACCGTGTGGGAAGTGACGGGCGTCGCGCAGCAGATCATCCAGCAGACGTACCGCACCACTGAAGTGTTCATCTGCGCCGCACTGATCTATCTGTTCCTGAATTTCGTTGTCGTGCGTCTGCTCGGTTTGCTCGAACGGCGTCTGTCGCGCCATCTGCGCGCAGCGCCTGTGAACGCTGCGCCGCGCGCGATTCCGCCCGCTACCGAAGCACGTCGTGCCGCACCCTGACGGCCCATCCAGGAGAATCTCATGAACGCTACGGCACCCGTTGCACTGTCGGTCAAGAACATTCACAAGTCGTTCGGCGACCATCACGTTTTGAAGGGCATTTCGCTCGACGCGCATGAAGGCGACGTCATTTCGATTCTCGGCGCCAGCGGCTCGGGCAAGAGCACGTTCTTGCGCTGTCTGAACCTGCTCGAAACGCCGGACGACGGCAGCGTCGCGCTCGCGGGCGAAACGCTGAGAATGAAACGCTGCAAGGACGGCAAGCTGCAACCGGACGACCGCAAGCAGGTCGACCGCATTCGCTCGCAGCTCGGCATGGTGTTTCAGAACTTCAATCTGTGGTCGCACATGACCGTGCTCGACAACCTGATCGAAGGGCCGATGCGCGTGCAAAAACGCAGCCGTGCGGAGGCCGTCGAAGAAGCCGAGGCGTTGCTCGCGAAGGTCGGCCTTGCAGAAAAGCGCGGCCACTATCCGGCGCATCTGTCGGGCGGTCAGCAGCAACGCGTCGCGATTGCACGTGCGCTTGCGATGCATCCGAAAGTGATGCTGTTCGACGAGCCGACTTCCGCGCTCGATCCCGAACTGGTCGGCGAAGTGCTGCGCGTGATGCGTTCGCTCGCGGAAGAAGGCCGCACCATGCTGGTCGTGACGCACGAAATGGGCTTTGCGCGGCATGTGTCGAACCGCGTGATGTTCCTGCATCAAGGGCAGACGGAATGCGACGGCACGCCCGACGAAGTATTCGGCGACCTCAAATCCGAACGCTTCAGGCAATTCGTGTCGAGCCATCATTCGCGCACTGCAAACTGAGCGGTGTTTCGCTTCGCTTGAGAACCTGAGATTCAACAAAGATTAGAAAAGCAGTACACGTACCGACAAAGGCAACATCATGGCAGTCATCCGATCCGACCGTCCTCTGAACTGGCGTGAACTGGCCGCGGTCGCGGCGGGCGAGCCGCTCGCGCTCTCCGATGCGGCGCGCGCGCGCATCGCGGCGGCGCGCGTGCTCGTCGAACAGATCGTCGAGCGCGGCATTCGCGCGTATGGCGTCAACACGGGCGTCGGCGCGCTGTGCGATGTGATCGTGTCGCCGTCGGAGCAGCGCACGCTGTCGCGCAATATCCTGATGAGCCATGCGGTGGGCGTCGGCGCGCCGCTCGGCGTCGCGGAAACGCGCGCGATCATGGCCGCCGCGATCAACAACTTTGCGCACGGCCATTCGGGCATTCGTGTCGAGATCGCGGATCAGCTGGTCGCCTTGCTCGATGCAGGCTATATCCCCGAAGTGCCCGCGTTCGGCTCCGTCGGCTATCTGAGCCATATGGCGCATATCGCGCTGGTGTGCATCGGCGAAGGGCATGTTCGGCACGGCAGCGAACGGATCAGCGGACGCGAGGCGCTCGTGCGGCTCGGGCGCGAACCGCTCGTGCTCGAAGCGAAAGAGGGCTTGAGCCTCATCAACGGCACGCCGTGTGTGACGGGTCTCGCGGCGTTGGCGCTCGCGCGCGCCGAGCGCGTGCTGGACTGGACCGACGCGATCGCCGCGATGAGCTTCGAAAACCTGCGTGGGCAGCTCGCCGCATTCGATGCCGATTCGCTCGCGTTGCGGGTGTCGCCGGGATTGAATCTGGTCGGCGAGCGGATGCGCAATGCGCTTGCCGAGAGCGGCATTCTTGCGTCGGTAGTCGGTCAGCGTACGCAGGACCCGCTTTCGATGCGGACGATCCCGCACGTGCACGGCGCGGCGCGCGATGTGCTCGATGCGACCGTGGTCGTCGTGAACCGCGAACTCGCGTCGATCACCGACAATCCGATCGTTGCCGGTACGCCGGATGCGCCGCGTGTGTATTCGCAGGCGCATGCCGTGGGCGCGTCGATTGCGCTGGCGATGGACAGCCTCGCGACGGCCATCGCGCAAGTCGCGGCAATGGCCGAGCGCCGTCTCGACCGGTTGGTGAATCCGCTCGTGAGCGGCTTGCCCGCGTTTCTCGCGGAGCCGGGCGGTACGTGCTCCGGCTTCATGATCGCGCAGTACACGGCTGCTTCGCTGGTCGCGCAGAACCGGCGGCTGGCCGCGCCCGCGAGCCTGGATGGCGGCATCACGTCGGGCTTGCAGGAGGACCATCTGTGTCACGCGACGCCTGCCGCGCTGAAGGCATTGGAGATTGTCGACAACACCGGCCGCATCATTGCGATCGAGTTGCTGGCGGCGGCGCAGGCGTACGACCTGCAACCCGTCGACGCGCCGCGTGCGCCGCACACGGACGCGTTGTGGCGCAGGGTGCGCGCCGTGGTGCCGACGTATCGCGACGATCGTCCGCTGGCCGACGATATGGCCGTTGCGTTCCGCCTGATCGGCGAGGCAGCGCCGCCGTTGCCGCCCGCTTCGGGCAACCTGCCGTCGACGCCGACGCCTGGCGATCACACTGGCTTTGCCGCGCACGCCGCGAATGATCCGAAGGCCGCCGCGCTGCACGCGCCGCAATCCGCCGCATAAGAATGCGATCCACCCACGAGGTCGACGTGAACATGACGATAAACGGGCAACTGGAGAGGGCAGAGGAGCATTCCAGTGGTACGCGCACGACGCCTGGCAAAGCGATGCCCGCGTACGAGCAGATCAAGCGTTACGTGATAGCGCGGATCGAAGAGGGCGTGTGGAAGCCGGGCGGACTGATTCCGTCGGAAGCGGAGCTGGTGAAGGAGTTCGGCGTTGCGCGCATGACGGTATCGCGCGCGCTGCGCGAGTTGACGACGGAGCGTGTGCTGACGCGTGTGCAGGGCTCGGGCACGTATGTCGCGCCGCAACGCTATGAATCGACAGTGCTCGAAATCCGCAACATTGCCGACGAGATCACCGCGCGCGGGCACCGCCATTCGGCGCGGGTGCTCACGCTCGAGGCGAGCGATGATCCGCTTGCGCTGGATGCGCTGGTGCTCGCGCATGGGCCTGTTTTCCATTCGCGCATCGTGCATAACGAAGAGAGTGAGCCGATTCAATACGAAGACCGGTATGTGAATCCGCGCGTGTTTCCGGACTACTTGAATCAGGACTTCACGGTCGAAACGCCGAATCACTATATGGTGCGGCTCGCGCCGATCCAGCGCGCGGAGTTCCGCATCTATGCCCAAAAGCCTACTGCGCATGTGCGCCGGCATCTGATGATGGAGATTGGAGAGCCTTGCCTGATGCTGTGGCGCAGGACATGGGTGGGGGAGCAGGTCGCGACGTCGGTGCAGTTGTGGCATCCGGCTTCGCGGTTTCATTTGGCGGGGAATGTGTAGGGGTTTGGTTTTGCTTTCGCTTTTGCTTTTGCTTTCGCTTTTGCTTTTGCTTTTGCTTTCGCTTTCGCTTTGCGCTGGCATCCGCGTGACGTTAGCGTGCTTCAGGCGTCGCCCCTGTGCGG
>NZ_JAGUUD010000152.1:0-16077 GCF_020177535.1 Paraburkholderia sp. XV
CCCGCACAGGGGCGACGCCTGAAGCACGCTAACAATTCGCGGATGCCAGCGCAAACACTAGCAAACCAAAACCGTCCGCCCCAAAAATCACAACGCAAACACCGCCACAAAAGCAAATCACGATACCAACCAGTACAACAATAACAAAAACAAAAACAAAAACCCATCACCCCCCCGCCGGCTCAACCGGCGCACCCTTCGCGAACCACGCTTCACAATGCCGCAACAGCCCGTTCAGATCAGAACCAGGCCTACCGCGCGCACACACATATCCATCCGGCCGCACCAGATAAAACGAAGGCCGCGTACGCCCGAACGATTCGCTCAGCGACGGCCCGCCGCCCTCGCCGTTCGCATCCGACACCCGCCACACACGCACCGCGCCCGGCAGCAACTCTTCGACCGCGGCGGCAAAACGCTCGAGATCCGCAGCGCGCACAGGCTTGCGATGCAATGACAACATTTTGCCGTTGCCCATTCCCGGTTCCTCCAGCGGATCGACGAGCAGAAACAGCGAGAAGAACGCCGGGTCGTGCAAATCGAAAATACAGCCTATCCCCGGCGCGCGTCCCAACGGTCCATCGACGACATGCACGAGCGCATCGGGTGCGCGTTCGCCCGCACGCGGCCCGCCGTCGAGTATGCGTTCCAAAGTCAGAGGCGAGCGCCGGTATTGAATCGACAGTTCGCTGACAGTGAGACGCGCGGCATCGCGCAACGGCCCCAGTGCGGCAAGCACCGGCATCACGCGCTCGCGCAGCAGCTTCAGCGGCCCGTGGTCCGCTTCCGCCATGTGCGTAACGAAACTCGTCTGCCGCAGCACGTCGCGCTCGATCGGGTGACGTTCGAGATGGTACGTGTCGAGCAGCCGGTCGGGCGCGTCGCCCTTCAGCACCCGCGCGATTTTCCAGCCGAGATTGAACGCTTCCTGAATGCCCGTATTCATTCCCTGCGCGCCCGCAGGGCTGTGCACGTGCGCAGCGTCGCCCGCGAGGAACACGCGCTGCGCGCGCAGTTGCTCGACCATGCGGCTGTTCAGATGGAAGTACCCGGACCAGGAAAGGCTGCTCAGTTCGACGGGATGATGAATGCGGCTCTTCGCAATCAGCCGGCATTCGTCAAGCGTGGGCGCGGGAATCGACGCGAGTGGCGCCAGATCGCCGCGCGGCGCGGCCTCGGCCGGTTCGCGGTCCGGCATCGCGGGATGATCGGCAATCAGCCGATGCCGGCCCTTGCCCATCGGAAAGAGCGCCGCCAGGCCCGCGCCCGACGCGAAGATATGAAACTCGTCTTCGGACCAGCCGGTATCCGCTTCGATGTCGGCAAGCAGGAAGGTCTGCTCGAAGGTCTTGCCCGCGAAGCTCATGCCGAGCCGGTGACGAATCGCACTGTGCGCGCCGTCGGCGGCGATCATGTACGACGGATGCAGCGTCTCGATATGACCGTCCGCGCGTTGCAGCGTCGCGTTGATGCCGGCCGAGCCTTGCGCGAACATCGTCAGCTCGACGCCGCGTTCGACCTGCACGCCAAACGTCGCGAGATGCTCGGTCAGCAGGCGCTCGGTCACGGACTGATCGAGAAACAGCAGATACGGATAGCGTGTTTGCAGCGGATCGAAATCGAGCCGCGTCAGCCGCTGCCCGTTCGAATACAGATTCGCGGTGCGCGCGCGATGACCAAGTTCAAGAAACCGTTCGACGAGGCGATGTTGCTCCAGCAGTTCGAGCGTGCGCGCCTGAATGCCGATCGCGCGCGAATGCGGGTCGGGTTGCGGCGCCTTGTCGATGAGCCGCACGGGCACCTGGGCGCGCGCAAGACTCATGGCTGCCGCCAGCCCCGTCGGCCCCGCGCCGACGATCAGCACGGGCGGTACGTCGAAGGAAGCACCCGTCATGCAGACCTCCGCAGTCGGACATGCTCGCTAGTGTACGCCGAGCGTTCCGCTCGCAGCCGTGCGGCCGACGACGCGCCGCATCAATCCCGCATCGCCCGAGCGGCATATCGCTCAGTGCGCGTGCGGCGAATGATCGAGCGAACAGCGGTGCTGCGTCGTGCCGATGTCGACCTGCAGCGTCGCGTGGTGCATGTCGAACTCCGCGCGCAGCGTGCCGACGATTCCGTCGATCACCTTGTCGCCGGGATGGCCGTCCGGAATCACGAGATGCACGGACAACGCGTTGCCCGTCGTCGACAGCGCCCACACGTGCAGGTCGTGCACGTCGGTAACGCCCGGCTGCGCGGCGAGGTACTCGCGAATCTTCTGCAGGTCGACGCCGGGCGGCACGCCGTTGAGCGCGAGCTTGAGGGAATCGCGCAACAGGCCCCACGTACCGTAGACGATCACGGCAACCACCACGATGCTCATCACCGGGTCGAGCCACGTCCAGCCGCTGAAAAGGATCACAAGGCCGCTGATTGCGACGGCGGCCGAGACGGCCGCGTCGGCAACCATATGCAGAAACGCGCCGCGAATGTTCAGGTCGCTTTCCTGGCCGCGCATGAAAAGCCACGCCGAGAAACCGTTCACGAGCATCCCGACGAGCGCGACGATGAACACGTCGAGGCCCGCAACAGGCGACGGATGAATCAGCCTGCCGACCGCTTCCGCGACGATCACGCCGCACGCGAACAGCAGCAGCCCGGCATTGAGCAGGCTGGCGAGAATCGACGAGCCGCCGAGGCCGAACGTGTAGCGCGCGGACGGCCGGCGCGTCGCGAGCCAGGTTGCACCCCAGGCGAGCAGCAGGCCGAGCACGTCGGAGAGATTGTGTCCGGCGTCGGCGAGCAGCGCGGTCGAATTGGCCAGCACGCCGTAGATCGCCTGCACGACGACGATCGTGATGTTGAGCGCGACGGCAAGCGCGAACGCGCGTCCATGGCCCGACGCGGGCGCGTGATGGTGATGATGGCCATGCCCATGATGATGGTCGTGCGCTGCCTTGCGGCTCGCCTCGGGCGCCTGGTCGTGGTCGTGGTCGTGCGCCGGGTGATCGCACGCGTCCGTGTGCACATGCGCGCCGGACTTCGGCTGATGCTGCGCCGTCGTTTCGCTGGTCTGTTGGGCGGTGTATTTCATGCGTGGTCCTGCGTGAGGTCGGCGGCGGATTCGCTGACGGGCTCCGCGACGTGCTCGAGCATGTCGGTCAGCATGCCGCTGATGTGGCCGTCGGCGGCGACGTAGAAAACCTGCTTGCCCTGCCGCTCCGCGCGTACGATGCGCGCCGCGCGCAACAGCCGCAGATGATGGCTGACGAGCGAAGGCGACAGACTCAGCGATTCGGCGATCGCGCCCACCGCGCGCCGCTCGTCGACGCACGCGAGCACGATGCGCAGGCGCGTCGGGTCGCCCAGCAGGCGGAACAGATCGGCGATCTGTACGACACGGTCGTCGGCATTCAGAGAGAGCACGGTAGACATGGAGGGCACCCGTATCGACGCAGCGTCGATACATACATATGAACAGATGTTCATATGTTATTGAGCAACACTGCCCGCGTCAAGTCGGGGGGCATGCGCCGAGTATGGGAAAATGCGCGTTTTCCTGCATCACACCCTCGCCTGCGTCATGCATCCAGTTTTCGACCGCGCCTACAGCGCGCATCGCGACGGACGGCTCGCCGACGCCGAGCGCGACTATCGCGCCACGCTCGAACTCGATCCCGTCCACGTCGATGCGCTGCATCTGCTTGGCGTGCTGCGCCATCAGCAAGGCCAGCACGAAGAAGCGGCCGACCTCGTGCGCCGCGCCGCGGATTTGCGCCCGCAGGACGCCGCGCTGCAACTGAACCTCGGCAACGCGCTGAAGGCGCTCGGCCGGCTCGACCAGGCAATCGAACGCTTTCGCAATGCGCTGACGCTCGCGCCGACGTTTCCGATGGCGCATTACAACCTCGGCAATGCGTACGCGCTCGCCGGGCGCCACGAAGACGCCGTCGACGCGTTCCAGAAATCACTGCGCCTGCAGCCGATGGACGCGTCGTCGCACGTCAATCTCGGCAATGCGCTGCACGCGCTCGGCCGACACCGCGAAGCCGTCGATTCGTTCCGGCGCGCACTCGAACTGCGGCCCGGCCATGCCGGCGCGCACAACAACATCGGCATGGCGCTCAATGCGCTCGGCTCGACCAAGGAGGCAATCGCGCATTTCCGGGCGGCGCTCAAGATCGAGCCGCGCTTCGTCGCCGCCCGCTTCAACCTTGGCAATACGCTGGACGCGACGGGACAGCACCATGAGGCCGTTGCGGAGTTCGAAGCCGTCCTCGCACTGCAGGCGAACCTGCCGCCCGCGCTATTCGGCCTCGGCAACGCGCTCGCCTCGCTCGGCCGTCACGAAGAAGCGCGGCCGCGTTTCGAACTCGCCGTCGGTCACGACCCGAACTTCGCGCTCGCGTGGCTGAGCCTCGGCGCCGCCCATCATGCCCTCGGCGCGTACGACGCCGCCCTGCGCGCGTTCGAACAGGCGCTGCGGCTGCGGCCCGATCTGCCGATGGCGCATATGAATCGCGGCGTGACGCTGCTCACGCTCGGCGACTTCAAGCGCGGTCTGCCCGAATACGAATGGCGGCTGGAATCCGCGCCGCTTCCGCCGGACGCGACGCCGCTGCCGCGCTGGAACGGCGAGCCGATTGCCGGGCGTACGCTGCTCGTGCACGCCGAACAGGGTTTCGGCGACACGCTGCAATTCGTGCGTTTCGTCGAGGTGGTGGCACAGCGCGCCGCGCGCGTCGTGCTCGAAGTGCAGCCACAGCTACTGTCGCTGCTCGGACCGACGGCGCAACAATGGCGCGTCACGCTGATTGCGCAAGGCGCGCCGCGGCCCCGCGCCGACCTGCAATGCCCGCTGTTGAGCCTGCCGCTCGCGCTCGGCACCGAACTGGACACGATTCCGGCGCGCACGCCGTACCTGAATGCGCCTGCCGCATCGCGCCGCGCCTGGCGAGGCTCGCTCGGCGGCCACGCGAAGCGCAAGATCGGCCTTGCGTGGTCGGGACGCGCACAGCGTCAGGAAAACCGCTCGCTGCCGCTGGCCGCGCTCGAACCGCTGTTCGCGCTCGACGGCATCGACTGGATCGTGCTGCAGCCCGCACTCGGCGACGACGAACGCGCCGCGCTCGACGCGCATCCGCGCGCGAAGAACATTCATCGCTTCGATGAGCGTATCCGCGACTTCGCGGATACGGCGGCGATCATCGAGCGACTCGACGCCGTGGTGTCGGTCGACACGGCCATCGCCCACCTGGCGGGCGCGCTCGACAAGCCGCTCTGGCTGATGCTGCCGTTCGCCGCCGACTGGCGCTGGTTCACGCGCGAAGCGCGCAGCCCGTGGTATCCGTCGGCGCGGCTCGTGCGGCAGCCGCGGCCCGATGCGTGGAAGGAAGTCGTCGAAGAGGTTGTCGCGGCGCTACGCAGTTGAGCGCCGGGCTTCGTCGAAGCCGTCGGTCAAACAAAAAACCCCCGCACGCATGCGGGGGTTTTCATTTTCAGCTTCGGAACCAGGAGGCCGGCGCCAGGCGCAACGCCCCTTACGCCGTCCGATACTGGTTACGCGCTTCCGGTGTGCGATACAGCACGAGCGTCGCGATCAGGCCGCACACGGCCGCCACGCTCATCCACAGGCCGGGCGCTGCCTTGTTGCCCGTCGAGTGGATCAGATACGTCGCGATCGCGGGCGTGAAGCCGCCGATCGTCGTCGCGAGGCTGTATGCCAGCGAGAAGCCCGCCGTGCGCACGTCGGCTGGCATCACCTCCGTCAGCGCGACGACCATGCCGCCGTTGTAGCAGCCGTACAGGAACGAGAGCCACAGCTCGACCATCAGGAGGCGCGCGAACGACGGATCGGCGACGAGCCATTGCACGGCCGGATACGACGTCAGGATCGTGAGGATCGTGAACGTCAGCAGCACGGGACGGCGGCCGACGCGATCCGAAATCGCGCCCGACACAGGCAGCCAGATCAGGTTCGATACGCCGATGCAAACCGTGACGATCAGCGTGTCGATCGACGAAAGTTTCAGCACTTCCTTGCCGAAGGTCGGCGTGTACGCCGTGATCATGTAGAACGACACCGTCGTCATGATGACCATGCCCATGCCGCCCAGCACGACGCCCCAGTTCTGCAGCATCGACGAAAAAATCTCGCTGACGGAGGGACGATGCTTCTTCGCGAGGAACTCTTCCGTTTCCTTCAGCGAGCGGCGAATGATGAACAGGAACGGCACGATCAGACAGCCGATCAGGAACGGCACGCGCCAGCCCCATGACGTCATCTGGTCGGCGGGCAGTATGCGGTTCAGCACCACGCCGATCAGCGCGGCGAACACGACGGCCACCTGCTGGCTGCCCGATTGCCACGAGCAATAGAAGCCCTTGTTGCCCTTGGTCGCGATCTCCGACAGATAGACCGACACGCCGCCCAGCTCCACACCCGCCGAGAAGCCTTGCAACAGACGCCCGATCAGCACGAGCACGGGCGCGAGCACGCCGATCGTCGCGTAGCCCGGGATCGACGCGACGGTGAGCGTGCCAAGCGCCATCAGCGCGAGCGTCAAGATCAGCCCCTTGCGGCGGCCGTGGTGATCGATGTACGCGCCGAGCACGATCGCGCCGAGGGGACGCATCAGGAACCCTGCGCCGAACACCGACAGCGACAGCATCAGCGATGCGAATTCATTGCCGCTCGGAAAATACGTCTTCGCGATCGCAGCGGCGTAATAGCCGTAGACCATGAAGTCGTACATTTCCAGGAAGTTGCCGCTGACGACGCGGAATACCGTACGAACCTTGGATTCGTCCGTCGCTACTTGAGCATGGGATGCAGTTGCCATGACTTTCTCGAAATGGGCCCGCTGACTGCAGGAGCAGACAGCGCTGGGCAGTTCAAACGATCCGCCGGAATGGCGCGGATGCCCGGTCCGGCTCGGCCGGGTCGCGTCTGCGCCCGTCAGGACGCGGCGCTTTACGTGGGCGCGGTATTCTCATGCGGCAAATGCTGTCGAGATATCAGGGTAAACGTGATATTTCACTTACAACATGCGCCTGCCGTGATAATAACGTTACTCTGGAGGGTGCGCATTTAATACAATTTGCTTACGATAGCCCTCTTCCAAGAAAATTCTTCCGACGCGGTTTTCGACTGGCAAGCCGCGCCAGGTGACGCCGGGCGACATGCGCCGTATCGTGACTCTCTTGCCGCGTGCTGGCGGCCGATCCGTTGCTTTCTACCGCGCCATACCGCCGCAATGTCCGATTCCGCTTCACTGCCCACGCTTTCGCCCCTCACGCTGCGCCCCGCGACCGAGGCCGACGCCGATCTCATCGCCGCCATCCATAGCGCGAGCTGGCAGGCGACCTATCGCGGGCTGCTGCCGGACGCGTTTCTGAACGGCGAGGTCGCGCAGGAGCGAGCGTCGTACTGGCGCGCGCGGATGTCCGCGCCGGGCGCCGAACGGCGGATCGTGCTGGTTGCGGTGCGGGCGGGCGAGCCGATCGGCTTCGTGTGCGTCGAACGTCAGCCGGATTCGCCATGGGGTGTGCTGCTCGACAATCTGCACACGCTGCCCGCGCATCAGGGGATCGGTGCAGGCAAGCTGCTGATGCGCGCCGCGCAGGACTGGGCCCGCGAGCATGGCGAGGCGCAGCTGTATCTGTATGTGCTGGAAGGCAATGCTTCTGCAATCGCATTTTACGAACGGCAGGGCTGGCAGTTCTCGGGCGCCGAGCCTGATCATATGGGCGGCGTCGATATCACTGCATTGAGATATGTCTATCGACTGAATCGCGAATCGACACATTATTAAGATTACTAAATATTTAGGATTTATCTGATCGTTGAGTCGGCAACCGTCTGCCACGATAACGCGACCCAACGCCTCGACCGGGCCGTGAACGTGCGTTGCGTTCACATCTGCTGTCGTCCGCCGCTTCGAGGCCAAACACGCGAACAAGAACGAGGCGAAGACCGTGTCGACATCCCCACTCACACTCGTAGTCGGCGAAATAAGAATGCCGCGCCTTCGCCCACTTGAGCTGGTATCTCGCTCGCTTGGCCGCGAATGGTCGCTGCTGCCGCCCAATGTCAGCTTCCGTACCGAACTGAAGGCGCTGTACGCCGCGATGCTGCGCACGTTCTGCCTGAGTTCCGACGCGATCCGCGCCCTGTGCCGCTGGGATCCAGAAAGTCTGCGGCAGCAACCCGATATCAAGGTTGGTCCGGGTCCCGCCGGCAAGCCCAGCCCGACTCCACTGGGCATGCGTCATCCGACCCGCGCGCCGGCTCAGCAGGGCCGTCAACCGAACACGCTTGCGGCTGGCGCATGCGTGATCG
Source organism: Paraburkholderia sp. XV (assembly GCF_020177535.1). Taxonomy (NCBI): domain Bacteria; kingdom Pseudomonadati; phylum Pseudomonadota; class Betaproteobacteria; order Burkholderiales; family Burkholderiaceae; genus Paraburkholderia; species Paraburkholderia sp. XV. Next base: position 8,324 of record NZ_JAGUUD010000152.1, read on the forward strand.
GTGGCGTGGCCGCGATTGCGTGGCTGATGGCGAACCATCCACGACAGCCTGCGTCGCCAACCCTCGCCGCCGCGCCCGATGTGACGCTCAACGCCGCCGCGAATCATGATGGAAGCGTGCACAGCCGTTCCGGCAATATCGCACGCCAAGCGGATGCGCCCGTCGCGTGGAATCGCGCGCGCGGCGATCTGACGGCGCGTAAGCCGGGCGCAAGCGCGGCGATCGCCACGTCGGGCAATGACGCGGCGCGCGCCTCCTCCCCTCCCGCCGTGCCCGCAACGACGGCGACCTCGAAAGCTTCCGCTTCGCCCTCTGCCAGCCACGACACGCCTGCTATACAAGCGTCGCGAACCACCGCTGAACGCGCGATGCCCATCGCTCCGCGCGCTGTCGATGCCTATGCAAGCGTCCCGCCGAAGAGCGCAAAGCCATCCCGCGCCGATCATGCTGCGCGAGACATACGCAAAGCTAACTCCACGAAGCGCGAGCGCAACGAGTTCGTCGCTACGAGCGCGCGCCGCCTTCCCCATGCGGTCGCGCACACGCTGGACATCGCGCCGCCTCACGGCTCGCATGCGACTTCGGACTGGCATGCATCGTCGGAAACACGGCCTTCGGCGGGATATCGCGCGCGTCCCTTGCCCTCTATTGCAGGCGACTACTCTCCTCTCGCGCCCTCGGCGCGCCTGAACGGCGACTATGATTCCGTCACGATGTCGGCGGGCACGCATGTGCGGGACGCCGCACCCGTCGCGGTCCGCCAGGACCGCGTGAACACCAACAGCACCGAGTGGATGAACCACATATCCCAGCGGCGCGTGACCGAAGTGCCCGATAGCTTTTCAAAGTAAGTCCGCGAGCGTCGGGCAATCCGAATCAGTCTCAAACAAAAGGGCTGAGTTCAGTGAAATCCTGGACTCAGCCCCTTTCTCATTCCCTTCAAACCACAACACCGCGTTGCCCTCGCGACCCGGCGAACGCGATCACCGGGCCGGCAGCCCTGCCTCCGCCTGACGCTGCAACTGCAGCACCTGCTGCTGCAACTGACGCAATTGCACCTGGGCCTTGTCCTTTTCGTCACGCAACGCGAGCGTCTCGTCCTGCGTCTGCCGCTGATAGTCCGCGACCTTCGCTTCCTGCGCACGCGCCACTTCGATATCCGCTTGCAGCCGTTGCGCACGCGCCTGCGACTCGCCGATCACCCGCTCGATCGATGCCTTCTGCGCCTGCAACTGAGTCCGGCGAATCTCGACGTCCGCGAGTTGGGCCGTTTGCCGCACGAAGCCGGTATAGATGGATTCGGCCCGCGCCTGGTCGGATGTCCTGATGACGCGCCAGAAGTGCTTCTCCTGAAACAGCGCGACGTAGTACGTCATGCTCTGCGCGTGGAAGAACATCGAAGCGCCATAGCCGCCGTTATACGTGGTGCGCATTTCCGTCAGACCGCCGTCGTGGATCAGTTGCATCAGATCGGCGACATCGCCTTGTACGCTGCCGCTTGCGTCGAGGTTCGCGTCGAGTCCGGGTGCACTGCCCGCAGTGTCGGCGGAGCCGGCATCGTTTTGGGCGTCCGGCGTTCCGGCGGGTGCGCCTTTCGCCGCGCCCGCGCGCACGACGCCCGCTCCCACCGCCGCCTTGCCGGCTGCCAGTGCAACGCCGCCATGCATGAGCGCGCAAGCAAGCGTGAGCAATACCGTGCGGCGCAGATCCAAGGGGTACTTCATACGTCGATACTCCATGCGTATCCAGAAACAGCCTCGGATTATCGCGCGGAATACGCCCTTTCTGACGCGCTACGACAGGACTTTAAATCGATGAACGGACAACTAAGCAATACAACACGCAATCGCAAAAGTTCGTAAAAACGACTGTTGTTTTCTCATGCGATTGGGTTCGCAACCAGGTGCCGCGCAGCCTTGCGACAAACAGAAACGAAAAACGCGAGCGAGCCATCAGCGGCCCGCTCGCGTCAGATCGAAGGCGTGGCAATCAGAAACGCGTTTCGCGCGCGACCCGCAGGAACGTATCGAGCAACGGCGTGCAATCGAGCAGTTCGGGACCGCCCGCGCGGTGGAACTCGGGGTGCCACTGCACACCCATCACGAACGGCGCGCGCCGGTAGCGCACGGCTTCGATGATGCCGTCGTTCCCTGACACCGCCTCGATGTTCAGATCGCGTCCCAGCTGGTTGACCGCCTGGTGGTGGATCGAATTGACGATCGCTTCGCGCCGTCCGGGGAACATGTTGACGAGCGTCGAGCCTTCGGGGAAATGAATCGAATGTCGATGCTGGTCGTAATGCTCGTTGACGTGGATACCCGCCGTCGGCACATCCGTCGCGATGTCCTGATACAGCGTGCCGCCGAACGCGACGTTGATCAATTGGCAACCGCGGCACACGCCGAGCACCGGCTTGCCCGACTCGATGAACTCGTGCAGCAGTTCGAGTTCATACATGTCGCGCACGCGATCGCCGGGCCATTCGGGACGCGTCGCCACCTCAGCGTACGACTGCGGCGACACATCGGCGCCGCCTTGCAGCAACAGACCGTCCAGATGCTTCGCATAGTCGCGCAGGCGGATGTTGCTCGGATGCAGCATCCCCTGATGGCCGACCGTCGGAATCATGAAGACGAGCACGTCGCGCGACATCACCCAATGCGCGATCGACTCCTCCAGATATTGCAGCGTCTTGCCGCGCAGGCCTTTCGCACCCGGCTCCGGGTGAAAGATCCGCGCCGACACGCCGATGCGCAACGTGCGCTGCGTGATCCGGCGGCCCGCACGGTCGAAAATCTGCCGCGCGCGCGCCGCGACGATGCGTCCGAATACGGACCACGCGGAATCGTTGTGCTTCAGATAGGCAGGCGGCCCCGGCGGATACGCACTGGCCGGTGGCGGATTGGACGCGCCGAAATCCGGCGCCGAGCCGAAGCCCGGGGGCGGAGCGCCGCCGGTTTTACCCGACGCGCCGAGCGTGCCATCGGGCTCGCCGTACGGCTCGCCGCCCGCAGGCGCCTTGGCGGCAGCGTCCGCCGCGCCAGACGCCGCGCTCGCGGCAGGTGCGCCGGCCGTGGCTGCCGTCGCCGCCGCCCGCTCCGCATTCGACACCACCGATTGCACCCGCGCCGCCGCTTCCTGTTGCGCGGCAGCCTGCGCAGCGGCGTTCGTGCGCGCCTGCTCCGCGTCGCTTCGCTGCGCGGCGGCCGCGTTCTCGGGCGTCACGTTGGAGGCGCTTTCGGGGGAGTCGGTGGAAGCGGCTTCTTTGGCTTCCCGTGCGGGAGTGGGCGTCGGCGCGGGGGCCGAGGGCGTCGATGAAGGGGCCGGTGACGATGGCGACCCGGCTGCGCCGGGTTGGCTCGTCGAAGGAGAGGGTGTGCCGGGTGTACCGGCGTTATCGGAGTTGTTCTCGCTCATGACTGTTTGACAGACGCGTCTTCGCGCGTGAACGATTAGACATATCTCATTATCCGCCTCGCGCCCCGCATGGGCAAACCAGCACACAATTCGTCACATCAGGACACAACATGCAACCTTGCGCGAACGTGTCTCAATCGGCGTGACGCGGACGTGCGGCATCATGGATCGGGCTGCTCGTCGAAGGTTTCGCGCAGCGCGATCTGCATCGTCGCGTGAATCCGCACGCACCAGCGCCACAGCAAGGTCAGCAGCAGCGCGGCGACGACCAGCACGGCGACCAGCAGGCCCGTCGGCGGCAGGATCGTGCTCGACAGTGCCGCGACGAGCAGAAACACGCCTAGCATCGAAACGACAGGCACGAGGTCCGAAATGGCGTAGCGGATCGCGCTCGTGAAGCGCCCCGCCTTGGCCGGCTGTACGCTGATTTCAGCCAGCAACAGCGCAAGCGACTTGGTCTTCCGGTAGACGGCAACAAGAAATGGCAGCGAGACGAGCAGCGCCGCGCTCCACAGCACGACGCGCTGCATCGGCTCGGACGGCAGCCATTTCTCAATGAATCCACTTCCGTAAGGCGCTCCATAGGATGCGCCCAGAAAAATCGCAGCGACGATCGCGAGATTGACCGCGATCTGCAGAATGATTCGCCTCGTGAGGCCGAACACGGTCGGCTCGCCCGAAGCCGGCCGCAGACTGCCGAGCCATTGCCCGTACATGCCGAACACGTTGGCGAGCGTGCGCGGCATCGCGCGGCCCAGGCGCTGCGTGAGCGGGTCGGCGGCGCGGATCAGGTACGGCGTGAAGAGCGTCGTCAGCGCGGAGACGGCGACGGCAATCGGATAGAGGAACGCGCTCGTCACTTTCAGCGTGACACCGAGCGACGCGATGATGAACGAGAACTCGCCGATCTGCGACACCGTCATGCCGACGCGCATCGCCGTGCGCCCGTCCTTGCCCGCGAGGAAGGTGCCGAGCCCGCACGAGACGATCTTGCCGAGAATGACCGCGACCGTGATGACGGCGATCGGCCATGCGTAGTCGACCAGCACGGCGGGGTTGAGCATCAGCCCGATCGTCACGAAGAAGATCGCCGAGAATGCATCGCGCAGCGGCGCGATCAGATGCTCGATGCGGTGCAGATGGCGCGACTCGGCCATGATCGCGCCGATCAGGAACGCGCCGAGCGCGATGCTGTAGTCGAGCTTGACGACCAGCAGACAGAACGCGAAGCAGAAACCGAGCACGGAGACCAGCAGCATCTCGTCGCTTTGCGACTTTGCGACGTAGTTGAGCGCGCGCGGCACGACCAGAATGCCGACCACCAGCGACACCGTCATGAACAGCAGCAGTTTGCCGAGCGTGACGAACGCGACGCCCGCCGACAGCTCGCCCGTCTGCGCGATGCCCGACAGCAGCACCAGCATCGCGATGGCGAGAATGTCCTCGACGATCAGAATGCCGAACACCAGTTGCGCGAAGCTCTCGCGCTTGAGACCCAGCTCGGAGAGCGCCTTGACGATGATGGTGGTCGACGAAATAGCGAGAATCGCGCCGAGAAACAGCGAGTCCATCGAACTCCAGCCGAACGCGCTGCCGATCTCATAGCCGATCCACAGCATCAGCACGATCTCCGACAACGCGGCGACGATGGCCGTCGCGCCGACCTTGAACAGCTTGCGCAAGCTGAACTCGAGCCCCAGCGAAAACATCAGGAACACGACGCCGAGTTCGCCGAGCGTCTGGATGGTCTGCTCGTCGTGAATCAGCTGGAAGGGTGGCGTGTACGGCCCGATGATCACGCCCGCGGCAATATAGCCGAGCACCACCGGCTGTTTCAGGCGATGGAACAGCACGGTGACGACGCCGGCGAGCGCCATCACGACTGCCAGATCCTGAATGAAGCCGATACCGTGGTGCATAGTTTTATTCCTTACAAAAAGTAATCCAGAACGCGATGGTAACGCACGAACGGTTAAAAACCATTTAGCGAAGCACGAAGAACGAATACAAGCCCAGGCATTCGGCGAAACTCGCGCCGCGTCGTTCGCTTTTGATCCATTCACGCCGATCGCGCCCGACGCGTCACAATACGGTTCTCGACTGCCCACCTTCGATCTCACGCCATGACCACCGCCACGTCACCCGCCGCGTCACCCGATTCAACGCCCTTCCCGCCGCTCGCCCAGCTCGCCGCCGATCTCGCCGCCGGCCGCACCACCAGCCGCGCGCTCGTCGAAGCGGCGCTCGAACGCATCGCCGATCCCGCCGGCCAGGGCGCCGCCGTTTTCGTGCGGGTCGACGCCGGCAACGCACGAGCCACGGCCGACGCGCACGACCGTCTGCGCGCGGCGGGCACCGTACTGTCGCCGCTCGCGGGCATTCCCGTGTCGGTGAAGGATCTGTTCGACATCGAAGGACAGGTGACGCGCGCCGGCTCGAAAGTGCTCGCGGATGCCGCGCCCGCGACCTCGGACGCCCCTGCCGTCGCGCGGCTCAAGCGCGCGGGCGCGGTGATCGTCGGACGCACGAACATGAGCGAATTCGCGTTCTCCGGCCTCGGCCTCAACCCGCACTACGGCAATCCGCTGTCGCCGTACCGGCGCGGCGTGAAGGGCGACGAACGGGTGTCGGGCGGATCGTCGTCGGGCGCGGCGGCGTCGGTGGCGGACGGCATGGCGGCCGTCGCGCTCGGCAGCGACACGGGGGGCTCACTGCGCATTCCTGCCGCCCTGTGCGGCCTGACCGGCTTCAAGCCGACCGCCGACCGCGTGCCGAAGCAAGGCGGCGTGCCGCTCTCGCCGACGCTCGACGCCTTCGGTCCGATCGGCGCGACGGTCGCATGCTGCGCGCTCGTCGACCGGATTCTCGCCGGGCTGGAGCCGGTCGTCCCGGCTGCGCGGCGGCTGGAAGGCGTGCGTCTCGGCGTGCTGAACCATTTCGTGACGGACGATCTCGAGCCGGAAGTCGCGCAGGCCTACGACGCCGCGCTGAAGCATCTGGAGGCGGCGGGCGCGATAGTCAGCGACGTGCGCTTTGCGCCGCTCGACCGTCTCGCCGCGATCAACCGCTTCGGCTTTTCGCCGATCGAAGCTTATGCGTGGCACCGGCCGCTACTCGAAGCGCAGCGCGACGCGTACGATCCGCGCGTGCTCGCGCGCATCCTGAAGGGCCAGCCGGCGACAGCCGCCGACTATCTCGACCTGCTCGCCGAGCGCGCCGCCGTACTGGCCGAAGCGCATGCGATGTGGCAGCGCTTCGACGCCGTCGTCGCGCCGACGGTGCCGATCGTGCCGCCGCGCGTCGCGGGCCTGGTCGACGACGACGAAGCGTTCTTCCGCGCCAATGGCCTCGTGCTGCGCAACCCGAGTGCGTTCAATTTTCTCGACGCTTGCGCGATCTCGCTGCCCTGCCATCCGCGTGGCGGCGCGCCTGTCGGGCTGATGCTGGCCGCCGCGCCGCACGCGGACGACGCGTTGCTGGGAACAGGACGGGCCGTCGAAGCGGTACTGAATACGATTCGCTGAGATTTGTTGACATGGGCGGCGCCACATGCGGGGGCATCGGCATGCGCCGCGAGCTTCGGCTAGAATCGCCGCACCTTTTACCGAACTTCCACCGCTAGCAGGATCATGATTATCGACAACGTTACATTGCGCCGCGAGCGCAGTCTGCTCGTTCTACTCGGTTTGGTCTGTCTCGCGCTCGTGGGGGGCGCGCTTTATCTGCAGTTCGTCGAGCATGAAGATCCTTGCCCATTGTGCATTATCCAGCGCTATTTCTATCTGCTGATCGCGATCTTCGCGTTTCTCGGCGCGCGGATTCGCGGCTGGACGGGCGTCAGGCTGCTCGAACTGCTGGCGCTTTTGTCGGCGCTCGGCGGGCTGGTGACGGCCGCCCGGCACGTGTATGTGCAGTCGCATCCGAACTTCAGCTGCGGGTTCGACGCGTTGCAGCCGATCGTCGATGGTCTGCCGCCCGCTCACTGGCTGCCTGGCGTGTTCAAGGTCGCGGGGCTGTGTGAAACGCCGTATCCGCCGATTCTCGGGATTTCCTTGCCTGGCTGGTCGCTGATCGGGTTTGTGGTGGCGTTTGTTGCGCTTGCTTTTAGTCTTTGGCGGAATCGCCGGGCACGGTAGAGGCGTGTCTTTCGGTTGGAGTGGTTGTGATGCGGGCATCCGCGATTTGCTTTTGCTTTCGCGGGCATCCGCGAATTGTTAGCGTGCTTCAGGCGTCGCCGGTCGGTGTTTTGGGCTTTGCGCTGGCATCCGCGATTCGTTAGCTCGCTTCACACGTCGCCCCTGTGCGGGGCGGCACCTACTTTTCTTTGCCGCCGCAAA